>CALGIH010000394.1 GCA_937916035.1 uncultured Lacinutrix sp. | reverse complement strand
TTTCGTTCGTTCTACTTTTAAAAGAAACATTTAAACGATTAAGTTTGAATTATTTATAAAATCTCGTAACTTTGCACGCTGAAATTTGATGCCAATTTAGTCTCTATCTTGATATCTAAAATTCGAAAAAAATGAATAATAGATTAGTATCTTACTCAGTTATTCCAGTTGTAATTTTTGCAACGGTTTTTGGCTTGCTAAATAGAAGTGAATCTATTGATTTTACTGCCTATTCGGTTGAATGCCATGATTTGGACTTTAATGTTTCAGAAGATATTGTATTAAACAATTCTGAAGTAACTTCTTTCGATTATGCAGATTGTTTTTTAAGCCCAAAGCTTACTAAATCTTTTAATGGTTTTAAGGAAGCGCTAGCGTTTAAGGAGTCTCGTGGCGACTATTTTTCAGTAAACACCTATGGGTATTTAGGGAAATATCAGTTTGGAAAGAATACTTTGAAACTTCTTGGTGTTTATAAAACAGATGAATTTTTAAACAATCCAGAATTACAAGAAAAAGCATTTATTGCAAATGCTGCTCGAAATAAATGGATTTTAAGACGTGACATTAAGCGTTTTATAGGTAAGCATATCAATGGTGTTCTAGTAACCGAATCAGGTGTTTTGGCAGCTGCTCATTTAGCAGGACCAGGAAGTGTTAAAAAATATCTACGTAGTTATGGAGCTATCGGCTTTGCCGATGCTTATGGAACTACTGTTGGAAACTACATGAAGAAATTTTCTGGATATGATACTTCTTTTATTGTAGGAGATAGAAAAGCTAAGGCAAAACTATTGTAATTAATCTTTTTGAATAATAAATATTGCTGGTCGTTTGTGTAAATCAACAGTAATATGTTTCCACTCTTCAACTGTTTTGGTTTTTATGTATTCAGTTGGTAATGTGATATCACAAGCAATGCATAATCGTGTTTGATTCTGTAATATTGCACAAATATCTTCTACCATTTTATTGTTTCTATAGGGCGTTTCAATAAATATTTGAGATTGATTTTGTTCTACAGATATTAGTTCTAATTGTTTAAGCTTCGTTTTTCTTTCAGCCTTATCAATTGGTAAATAGCCATTAAAGGTAAAGCTCTGACCATTCATTCCAGAACTCATCAGCGCTAATAGGATAGAAGAAGGCCCAACAAGAGGAATAACTCTAATATTATTTTCATGTGCAATTTTTACAATATCTGCACCTGGATCTGCAATTCCTGGACATCCAGCTTCAGAAAGCAAACCAATAGATTTCCCTGACTTACAAGCCTCTAAGAAACTTTGAAATTCATCTGGTTTGGTGTATTTATTTAGGATATGTATTGTAAGGGAAGCTTGTGATTTCCCAGAGCTTATTTTTTTTATAAAACGTCTTGCAGTTTTTTCGTTTTCAACAATGTAGTCGTCTATTGATTCTATAACTTTTTTTACCGAAATTGGCAATACCTCCAATGGAGCATTATCGCCTAAGCGTGTTGGGATTAAATATAAACTTCCGATGTGTTGCATTAATGTATTACTAGTTTTTTATAAATATTATTGCCTTTGCTATTTGATATTCGTATTAGATACATGTCTTTTAAAAGGTTTTCTGTAGATAGTATTATAGAATTATTTGAGAACTCATTATATATTTTTATCACTTTTCCATGAATATTAAAAACAGCAATTTCTAAAGTTATTGTA
>CALGIH010000393.1 GCA_937916035.1 uncultured Lacinutrix sp. | reverse complement strand
TGGAATACCAAGAGAATCAGGTTTTGATATTACTGCTGCTTCTGAAATTATGGCCATTTTATGTCTGTCTGACGATTTAGAAAACTTAAAACAACGTCTTGGAAATATTTTCATTGGCTATACCAAGGATAGAACTCCAATATATTGTAAAGATTTAAAAGTGCAAGGTGCTATGGCTGCTTTATTAAAAGAAGCTATTAAACCAAACTTAGTGCAAACTATTGAAGGCAATCCTGCTATTATTCATGGTGGTCCTTTTGCTAACATTGCGCAAGGAACAAACTCAGTCATTGCAACAAGAATGGGAATGAGTTTAAGTGAATACACAGTTACTGAAGCTGGTTTTGGAGCTGATTTAGGTGCTGAGAAATTCTTAGATATAAAATGCCAAAGTGCTGGACTATCACCAAAAGCAGTTGTAATCACAACAACTATTCGTGCTTTAAAATATCATGGCGGAGCCGATTTAAAAAATCTTACTGAAGAAAATGTTGATGCTTTAAAAAATGGCTTACCAAACCTTGAAAAACATTTAGAAAATGTGAAACAATTTGGTATCACTCCAGTAATTGCTATCAATAAATTTATAACAGATAGTGATGCAGAAGTTGCTGTTATTAGAGAATTTGCAAAACCTCAAAACATTAGAGTCGCTCTAGTCGAAGTTTGGGCAAAAGGTGGCAAAGGAGCATTAGAATTAGCTCAACATGTAATTGATATTGTTGAAGAAGGCTCGTCAAACTTTAAGCCAATGTATACTTGGGACATGAGTGTTCAGGATAAAATTAAAACTATTGCCACTAAAATATATGGAGCTGATGATGTTGAGTACACTTCGCTAGCTAAACAAAATTTACGTACCATTGCCAACTTAGGATTAGAAGGCCTTCCAGTTTGCATTGCAAAAACTCAAAAATCATTATCTGATAATCCAGCATTATTAGGAAGACCAAGAGGGTTTACCATAACAGTTCGTGAAATAGAAATTGCTGCAGGAGCAGGGTTTTTAGTTCCTATAACTGGAGATATGATGCGAATGCCTGGACTTCCAGCACATCCTGCATCAGAGAATATCAACATTGATAATGATGGGAATATTACAGGACTATTCTAAAATACTTTTTATAAAAATTAACCTTTAGGTTCTCTCATATTTATAAAAACACGTACTGCAATGGTGATTTAATATATTCTATAAATATTGTAACTTACAAGTTCTAAAAACTAACCAACATGACATCAAGGTTTTCTCTGTTATTTTCAATCGCAATTGTTCTTCTTTTTTTTAGTTCTTGTTCTGATATAAATAAGGAATCTGCAACCATGATTATTCATGGCGGAACTATATATACCGTAGATTCAAGACAAGTTACAGTAGAAGCTGTAGCTATTAAAAACAATACAATACTCTTTGCTGGAAGCTTAGAAAAAGCTGAAAGTTTCAAAAACGAACAAACTGACCTTGTCGACCTAAAAGGAAAAACAATGACACCAGGTTTAATAGAAGGACATGGCCATTTTATGGGTTTGGGTTATAATGAGCTTGAACTAGACCTAATGAATACCAAAAGTTATCAAGACATTGTTGATGCAGTAGCTGAACGTGTTAAAACCGCTGAACCAGGTGAATGGATTACTGGAAGAGGTTGGCATCAAAGTAAGTGGGACAGTATGCCAGAATACATTGTTAAAGGGTTCCAAACACACCATAGATTAAGTGAAGTATCTCCTGATAATCCAGTGTATTTACGCCATGCTAGCGGTCATGCTGGTTTTGCAAATGCAAAAGCTATGGAAATTGCTGGGTTACAATCATTATCTGCAGAGGGCATTAAAGCTTACGAAATAGAAGGCGGCGAAGTTATCGTAGATGAATTTAGTAGACCAACAGGGATTTTCAATGAACGCGCACAATCTTTAATTGGCAAATATATTCCTGACGACACTCCTGAATCTGACGCTCTAGCTTTTAATTTAGCCATTGAAGCTTGTCACAAAAATGGTATTACAAGCTTCCATGATGCGGGAATAGGAAGAGGAACTATTGCTTTATACGATAGCATGAAAGATGAAGACAAGATGAATGTTAGAATTTATGCCATGCTAACTGGTGGTGATGAAGAACTTCTTAATGAGTGGTACGAAAAAGGACCAAATGTAGATCCTGATCATAAGTTTACTATTCGATCCATAAAATTAAACTGTGATGGTGCATTAGGCTCAAGAGGTGCATGGCTTCTAGAATCTTACACAGATAGACCAGGTCATTTTGGCCATGAAACACAGCCTATGGATGTTGTGAAACAAACGTCGTTAAAGGGGCTTCAAAATGGATTTCAAGTATGCTCACATGCTATTGGCGATCGTGCAAATAGAGAAATATTAGATCGCTATGAAGCCGCATTAAATGAATTATCTATGCTAGGTTCTGATCACCGATTCCGGATAGAACACGCTCAACATTTACATCCAGATGATATTCCGAGATTTGCAGAATTACAAGTAATTCCTGCAATGCAAGCAATTCATATGTCTTCTGACAGATCATGGGCAATCGATCGTTTAGGAGAAAAACGTATTAAGGAAGGTGCCTATATGTGGCAAGATTTATTACAAAGCGGTATTCCTATTGTTAATGGCACCGATGTTCCTGTAGAACCTTTAAATCCAATAGCCAGTTTTTATGCTAGTGTAAGTCGTAAAACACTAAAAGGCACTCCTGAAGGAGGTTACGAGCCAGATCAAAAAATGACTAGAGAACAAGCATTAAAGTCGTATACCTTAGACGCAGCATATGGTGCTTTTGAAGAGAAAATAAAAGGATCTATTAGTGTTGGCAAACTTGCCGATTTTACAATTTATAATCAGGATTTAATTACTGTAGATGAAGGTGATATTCTTAGCACCGAAGTGGTCATGACCATTTTTGATGGTAAAGTTGTTTATGAAAAGAAAGATTAATTATTGAAAAAACTCCTAACCAACCAATATGAAACATCTATTTTATGTTTTGCTAATTGTTCCTTTTTTATGGAGTTGTGAAAATCCTGAAACTGAGTCAAAAAAACCAAACATTATTTATTTTCTAGCTGACGATTTAGGCTATGGTGAAGTTGGTGTTTATGGTCAAGAAAAAATACAAACACCAAATATGGATGCCTTAGCTATAAATGGCATGATGTTTACCCAACATTATTCCGGAGCTCCTGTTTGCGCACCTGCTCGTTATATGTTTTTAACAGGAAAGCACGCCGGACATTCTTATATTAGAGGCAATGATGAATGGGCTGAAAGAGGCGATGTTTGGGATTACGCTTTAGCATCTCAAGATCCTAGTTTAGAAGGTCAAAGGCCTATCCCTAATAATACGATAACTATAGGCCACCAACTCCAAAAGGCTGGCTATAAAACAAGTTTATTTGGAAAATGGGGTTTAGGCGCTCCAGAAAGTGAAGGTATTCCTAACCTGCAAGGTTTCGACTATTTTTATGGTTATAATTGCCAAAGACAAGCGCATAATTTATATCCTCCACACTTATGGGAAAATACTGAAAAAGATATTTTTAATAATGAGTTAGTAGCTCCAAGAACAAAATTAGATTCTCTAGCCGACCCCTACGATGAAGCGAGTTATGCAAAGTATAACCAAAATGATTATGCTCCTGAACGCATACATGAAAAGGCGCTTGATTTCATGACAGAAAACAAAGACAACTCCTTTTTTATGTATTATGCTTCTCCTTTACCACATTTACCATTACAAGCCCCGAAAGAATATGTAGACAAATACAGAAAACAATTTGGTGATGAAGAACCATATCTTGGTGACAAAGGCTACTTCCCAAACAGATATCCAAGAGCAACTTATGCAGCAATGATTAGCTATTTAGATAATCAATTAGGTGAATTAATTACAAAACTAAAAGAACTAGATATTTATGAAAATACCATTATTATCTTTTCAAGCGACAATGGACCAACATATACTGGAGGAGTCGATTTTGATTTTTTCGAAAGTTCAAAACCGTTTGCAAATGGCTACGGAAGAACCAAAGGTTATGTTTACGAAGGAGGTATTAGAGTTCCGCTTATTGCAAGTTGGCCAAACAAAATAAAAGCTGGCTCAACAAGCAATCATGTTTCAGCGTTTTATGATTTAATGCCAACAATTTGTGACTTTGCAGGTATTGAGTCTCCTCAAAATATCGATGGATTAAGTTTTAAGTCTGTTTTGCTTGGTGAAAAACAAAAACCTCATGAATTTTTATATTGGGAATTCCCAAGTTATAAAGGTCAACAAGCAGTGCGACTTGGAAAATGGAAAGGCATAAGAAAAGATATTTTTGATGGCAATTTAGAAATTGAGTTGTATGATATTGAAACAGATGTTCTTGAACAAAATAATGTAGCTTCACAACATCCAGATATTGTTGAAAGAATTGCTAATATTATGATACAGGAACATGAACCTTCAGAAAACAACCATTTTAAATTCAAACAACTAGGTGATGAATAGAAATTTTCAAATTATCCTTTTTATTATTCTCTTTATTGCGAACTCTAAAAGCTGGTCGCAATCCCAAATAGATAGTACAAAAATTGTAAAGGTTTTATCGTTCAATATTCTGCACGGAAAAACCATGAAAGGTGATTTCAATTTAGATGTGATAGCGAAAGTCATTATAGATGCTGATCCAGATTTTGTAGCACTTCAAGAAGTGGATTACAAAACCAATCGAGCCAAAAAATATGATTTGGTAACCGAATTAGGTTGGCGAGCAGAAATGGCGCCAATTTATGCAAGAGCAATGTATTATGACGATGGTGAATATGGCGAAGGAGTTCTTTCAAAACATACATTTTTACAAACCAGAAATGTCCCATTGCCTTATCTTCAAGATGATGAACCTCGTGCTGCACTTGAAATTACAACGGTTTTACCATCAAAAGACACCATCTCTTTTATTGGGACACATCTAGATCATTTGGATCTCGATACTAATAAAATAATGCAAGCTAAAGAAATCAATAAGGTGTTTTCAAAAAATAAATATCCTACCATTTTAGCTGGTGATTTAAATGCTGAACCCAATAGCAACACCATGAATATCTTGGAGAGTTTATGGACCGCTTCTTATAATAAAAACAATCCGGAATTTACTTTTTCATCAGAAGATCCAACACAAAAAATCGACTATGTTTTGTTTTATCCTAAGCACAGATGGAAAGTACTTAAACGAGAAGTTATTTGTGATACGATTGCCTCAGATCATTGCGCTTATATGGTCACTCTGCTACTTTTGGATGAGTAATATTTCATTTTAACACTTCATTACAAAATAAAAATGGCAAATTCGCTCAACTTTATGTAAATTGAGCATTGATTTAACCATCGTATCATGGCAACTCGAAACTACGAAGGCAAAAAATTTGACAGCAACGATATTGACAAAATTGTCGATGCATTGACCGTTGAAGAAGCCTTACAAATAAACATCAATAACAAACCATTTACGGTTTCCATGAGAACTCCTGGAGATGATATTGAACTTGTTCGTGGTTTATTACATGCAGAAGGCGTTATCAATAATATTGATTTAATTCCTGAAGTTTCATTGAAAAAGGAAAATGAAAAAGGCATTGTAACGATTGTTAATGTTAATATTCCTGAGAAAGAATTAGGCGAAGGTTATTCAAATAGCAGAAGTTTACTGTCTGTGTCTTCCTGTGGAATTTGCGGAAAAACAGAACTTGGAGACTTAGCATTTATAGGAAAAACCATTGACGATAATGACAAGATTGATATTGGACTAATTCATAATATGTTTAGTAAAATGAATGCTTTTCAGTTTGATTTCAGAAAATCTGGAGGTACACATGCAGCAGCTGCATTTACTTTAAAAGGAGATTTGTTATGCGCAATGGAAGACATTGGAAGACATAACGCAGTTGATAAAATAGTTGGGAAATTAATTAATGACAAACAACTTAATGACGCGAAAATTATAACAGTTAGTGGCAGAATTTCTTACGAAATAGTCATTAAATGTTTTAAAGCACGAATTCCATTTTTAGCAGCAGTTTCTGCTCCTTCATCTTTAGCTGTAGATTATGCTAAAGAACTTGGAATTACTCTTTTTGCATTTTGCAGAGACGAAAGAGCAACCTGTTATTCCAATCCGCAACGAACAAAACTAAATACAACCAATACAAAAGCGAGTTAAAAATATATGTCAGATAATTTAAGTGAATTATTAGGAAAAAAAGGAGTCAAAGATAACTTCTTTGATAAACTAGGAAAATTAGCAAAACCTGATGGCACTCCAAGTGACGTTGCCATGGCAAAATTAGCTGAAGAGTTTCTTATTGGAAAAGCCAATGCTTTTGGCACAGCCAGTTTTTACGATTTTTTAAAACCTGAAAATAAAGGTAAAAAGGTATATGTATGTAACGGAACGGCTTGCGTCTGTGCAGGCACCCAAGAAAAAGTAATCGATTCGCTTAAAGATAAGTTTGATGCAGATGAAATTGGTCACATGACCTGTTTAGGACGATGCCATGAGAATTCCGCATTTCATTATGATGGAAAAAATTACTCTGGTACTGCTATTTCAAATTTGAATTCAATCATTGATTCTGAAAACAATCTGAATCAAGACAATTATATTATCAAAGCAAGTGGCAAAAAAATTCTTACGAAGCCATTTACCAATATTCAAGAATATTATCAACCATTCTTAGATGCCCTAAAAAAAGATTCGCTTGATGTTTTAGAAGAAATAAAAACGTCCAATGTTCGTGGTCGTGGAGGTGCAGGTTTCCCAATGGGATTGAAATTACAGTTTTGTCGAAATGTAGAAAACGAAACAAAATTCATTATTTGTAATGCAGATGAAGGTGATCCTGGAGCCTATTCAGATCGTTATTTATTAGAGCATCAACCACACTCCGTTTTATTTGGAATGTTGATTTCTGGATATGTAACTCACGCAAAATATGGCATTGTATATATTCGAGCCGAATATCCTGAATCTGTAAAAATTGTTCAAGATGCTATTGATGAACTTGAAAAAGAAAGATTAATTGGAACTAATATTAATGGCAGTGGATTTGATTTTCAGTTTAAAATCATTCAAGCACAAGGATCTTATATTTGTGGTGAAGAAACAGCCTTAATCAATTCTATTGAAGGACAACGTCCAGAAGTTAGAGTTCGACCTCCTTTTCCAGCACAAAAAGGATTATTCAATAAACCAACAACAGTAAATAATGTAGAAACTTTAGCTGCTTTGCATTTCATTATATCTAATGGTGGTCAAGCATGGAAAGCTATCGGCACAGAACGTTCTTCAGGAACAAAACTGGTGTCCTTAGATAGTTTCTTCAACAATCCTGGAATGTATGAAGTAGAAATGGGAACACCTCTTTCATATGTTGTTAATGAATTAGGAGGAGGTTTCAAATCAGATATAAAAGCGGTTCAAATTGGTGGACCACTTGGTGGATTGGTACCAATTTCAAAAATAAATGATTTAACTATTGATTTTGAATCATTCTCAAGTCAAGGGTTTTTACTTGGTCATGCATCTATCGTTTCAGTACCATCAGATTATCCTATCATGAAATTCATTGAGCACTTGTTTGATTTCGCTGCTTATGAAAGTTGTGGAAAATGCTTCCCTTGCAGATTAGGCACAAAACGTGGTCAAGAACTAGCAGAAAAAGCCTTGACTTCAGATTATAAAATAGACAAAAAGCTATTTACCGATTTATTGACAACCCTTGAACAGGGATCATTATGCGCTCATGGTGGTGGAATACCGCTACCTGTTCGCAACGCATTGCAGTATTTTGATGATGAATTAAGACACTATTTCAATTAGAACATTATGAGCAAAACAGCCTATATAGACAGTAACGCTTTTGAAATTAAGGATGGTGAAACCATGCTTTCCTTCATACGTCGCTATAAAGAAAAAAATCTGGTTCCAACCTTATGTGATGCACCAAACCTTGATCCTTTTGGTTCTTGTCGTGTGTGCAGTGTTGAAGTGGCTTTAGAAGCCAATGGACCAGTAAAAACTATGGCTTCTTGTCATAGTCCTGTTGCCGAAGGGCAATACATTTATACAAGCACAGAAACTGTTAAAGCATTACGTAAAAACATTATAGAACTTGTTTTAACCGATCATCCACTGGATTGTTTAACTTGTGAAGTTAATGGCAACTGCGAATTGCAAACCGTTGCAGCCCAAGTAGGAATTCGCGATGTTCGCTATCCTGAAGGAGACAATCATTTATATAGAATGAAAGATTTGAGTCATCCTTATATGACATCAGATTTATCAAAATGCATCAACTGTTATCGTTGTGTGAGAGCTTGTGACGAAGTGCAAGGTGAATTCGTTTTAAGTATGTCTGGAAGAGGATTCGATTCTAAAATCATAAAAGGTTTAGATGATTCTTTTATGGATTCAGACTGTGTGAGTTGTGGTGCTTGTTCGCAAGCGTGCCCAACCTCTGCAATTTCCGATGTATTTCAATCTAAAGCAATCCAAGCAACAAATACCACCAGAACTATCTGTACCTATTGTGGTGTTGGATGTAATCTGGAAGTATCCACAAGCAATGGCGAAATTTTAAGTATTACTGCACCTTATGACGCTGAAGTTAATCAAGGACACACCTGTTTGAAAGGTCGTTATGCTTTTAAATTTTACGACCATCCAGAACGCCTAAATTCACCAATGATTAAACGAAATGGCCAATTTGAGAAAGTAAGTTGGGATGAAGTTTACGATTATATAGCTAACAAATTAAATGGATTCAAAAAAGAATTTGGGCCAGATTCTATGGCCGGAATTTCATCATCACGTTGTACAAACGAAGAGAATTATTTAATGCAAAAATTCTATAGAGCTGTTATAAATACTAATAATATTGATGGTTGCGCTCGTGTTTGCCACTCTCCAACTGCTTTAGGAATGCAGCGAACATATGGAACTGGAGCTGCAACAAATTCTATTGATGATTTAAAAGACACGAATTGCATCATGATTATTGGAGCCAATCCTACAGATGCACATCCTGTAACAGGCGCTAAAATGAAACAATTCGCCATGAAATCTGATAACATCACAATTGTTTTAGATCCAAGACGTACAGAAATAGCCAGATATGCAGATCATCATATAGCGTTACGACCAGGAACGAATGTCGCCGTATTAAATATGATGATGTATTATATTGTAACTGAAGGCTTAGTTGATGAATCATTTATAGAAAATAGAACTGAAGGGTTTGAAGATTTCAAAAAAGAATTACTTGAGATTGACTTAGATCAAATTGAAAAAATATCAGGTGTTCCTAGAGAAGAAGTTAGAGCAGCAGCAATGGCCTATGCCTTAGCTCCAAATGCCATGTCATTTCATGGATTGGGAGTAACAGAACATTCTCAAGGAACTTTTACAGTGATGCAAATTGCAGATTTAGCACTCATGACAGGAAATATAGGACGTCGTGGTGTTGGCGTCAACCCATTACGTGGTCAGAACAACGTTCAAGGTTCTGCAGATATGGGAGTTCAACCACATCAAGGCGCTGGTTATTTAGATATTACCAAAGATGATGTCAATAAAAAATACAATGAATTTTATGGTGTTGATGTTCCAATGAATATTGGCTGGA
>CALGIH010000392.1 GCA_937916035.1 uncultured Lacinutrix sp. | reverse complement strand
CAGCTGAAATTACTTTTTACAAAGATATGACAGTTGCTGGAACAAAAATTAAAGCTGGAACTTATACAATGTCCACAATACCTGGAGAAAAAGAATGGACACTAATTTTTAGTACCGATCTTAACGTTTGGGGAAGCTACTTTTACGATGAAGCTAATGATGTTGCAAGAGTAACTGCAAAAACAACTATG
The DNA here is from genome assembly GCA_937916035.1 of uncultured Lacinutrix sp. GTDB lineage: Bacteria > Bacteroidota > Bacteroidia > Flavobacteriales > Flavobacteriaceae > CAJQLB01. The sequence goes on along the minus strand of CALGIH010000392.1, from coordinate 1,459 downwards.
AGCGATGAATCTTTAGAAGCATTCTCTATTATGTTTGACGAAAAAGGCAACATGCATTTAGGTTGGGACAAAGTTAGAGTAGAAGTAACAATGATGTAATCATTACTAACTAAGTCGTCATATAAGTTGACAAATAATTTAAACCAGAGCATTCATTTGTTCTGGTTTTTTGTTGCAACAAGGTTATGCCTGAAAGTATGTTATCAAATAACTTCTAGATTCAAAATGTATAAACGTAAAAAAGCACCTAGAAAGGTGCTTTTTATTACTAACCAACCAAAATTGTTACTACGTTTTATAAAGTAACCACACTTTTAAAAACTCTTATGTAGTAACAATTCTATATATTCAATCATCGTGCCAAAAATTACATTGAATAAAATAATTTGCTAGATTAAATTTATTTTCATATCTTTATGATATCATATTAATATCACTTAATTATTATATCATGAAAGAAGAGAGAATTATTGTTCCAGCAAACGGTTATCTTATGTTGTTTGTGTTTTTATTATTTTTTTTTGGAGGCATAGCTTCAATGATTGCTTTGCGTAGTCCTTGGCCTGTTTTTGCAGTATTAACAGCTATTTTTATCGCACCCGGATTTATTATGGTGCAGCCAAATAATTCACGTGTTCTTTTACTATTTGGAAAATATGTGGGCTCCATCAAACAAAATGGTTTTTATTGGGTAAACCCCTTTTATACGAAGAAGAAAATATCATTGAGAGCAAGCAACTTTGATAGCGAACGCTTAAAAGTAAATGACAAGCTTGGTAATCCTATTATGATTAGCACCATTTTAGTTTGGCGCGTTAAAGACACGTACAAAGCAGCTTTTGATGTAGATAATTTTGAAAACTTTGTTCGTGTACAAACTGACGCTGCCGTAAGAAAACTAGCAAGCATGTATCCTTATGACAATTTTGCAGATGAAGGTCATAAAGAAGATATTACATTACGTTCTAGTGTTAATGAGGTTAGTGAAGCACTTGAGAAAGAAATTGATGAGCGTTTATCTATTGCGGGCATTGAGGTTCTTGAAGCACGTATTGGATATCTAGCCTATGCTCAAGAAATTGCAAATGCAATGTTGAAACGTCAGCAAGCAACTGCAATTGTTGCTGCACGACATAAAATTGTAGAAGGCGCTGTAAGCATGGTTGAAATGGCTTTAGAAGAATTAGGTAAAAAGAATATTGTTCATTTAGATGATGAACGCAAAGCAGCCATGGTAAGTAACTTAATGGTAATTCTATGTGGTGATAAAGATGCATCACCTGTATTAAATACAGGAACTTTAAACCTATAGAAATGAAGGAATGTAAAGCAAAAATCCCTAAACTAGGTTTTAGAAGCAGGTATCAAAATTTTGAATATATTTTAAATCAATAAACAAGATAAGGTTGGGGCTTAAACCATATTGAACAAGTATGGTCAAGTGTAGTATTTGAAAAAG
>CALGIH010000391.1 GCA_937916035.1 uncultured Lacinutrix sp. | reverse complement strand
GATTTTTAACGCTTCGTCAAAAAAACGATTGCCTTTTTTGATATAGTTCATTCTGTTTATGCCATGAAAAATAACAATTTTATCAGAAATATTTAAAGGATTAGATTGAATTATATCTGTGTTGATTGGATTTGGAATTAGGCCTAAATATTTCCTATTACCATTTAAAGGAATATGGTAATCTATATCTGAGGCAATTACTCCTTGCACGTTAAGATACAAAAATTCATGTAGTTTTTTATAAGGTGCTGAAACGTATTTTAGGATAAAGCGATATTGGTTTTTAAGTAATACATCATCAAAATAAGGAGATAAAATGGAATATCTAGATTTTTTATCTAAAGCATATTTCACACTAGTATAATATGTTCCACAGGATAACAAAAACACCTTTTTATTTTGCTTTATGAGTTGTGAAATAAGTTTTATTTCATGTTTTGGAGACGTTTTTAGACTCTGTTCATTAATGAGTTGTACAACGTCAAAACCCTTTAAATTTTCGATGACTTTTTTTAGTTTGTAATAATATTCAAGTTCAATTAATTGAATATTAAATAGTTCGTCAAAAACTTTGGCAATCGGTTTAAAAAATGAGTTCGAAAATATAGAAAGCTTTATGGAGATATCTGAAGGAAAGTTTTTAAAACCGTCTCCTGTTCCTATCAACACAACTTCATGGCCATGTTGCAACAAGCCTTCCTTTAAAGAATTATGAAGTCTGCTGTATTCGCCAACCAATAAAATCCTCATTTATATTTTATACATTTGTTTCAAATATAAGTAATTTAAAATCTCTTGATAAATGGTTATTGAAGATAATTTAGAAGTGTTGGTTTCTACGATGCATAGAAGCTCGCTTGATTTTATAGACAAGATGTTTTTAAAGGTTGAAATGTCTAAAATCAACATTTTAATTATCAATCAAACCACCGATAAAAATATTCTAACTTCCAATCAACCCAATATAAGAGTTATCAATGCTTTTGATACAGGTTTAAGTAAAAGTAGAAATCTGGCACTAGCCAACGCGAAATCAAAATATATCCTTATTGCAGACGACGACTTGGTTTACGAAGGTAATTTTTATAAAACTATTTTAGATACTTTTAAAAACTATCAAGACGCCGCTTTAATAACATTTGAAGCTTATGATGATAGCGGTTCCCCAATGAGATTTTATCCGGAAAAATCTTCAAAACACGATTACAAATCCATATCTAAAGTGTCTTCTATAGAAATTGCTTTTAATTTAGAAACCATCAAGAAGCTCAATGTGTCATTTAATGAATATTTCGGGTTAGGAAGCACATTTCAAACGGGAGAAGAACAAATATTTGCAAGAGCTGTTTTTAAACACCAACCTTGTTATTTTGTGAAACAAAAAATTGTCCAGCACCCCTATTTTACATCAGGAAGAGAAGGAGGTAGCGACAGATTGTTATATGCTAGAGCAGCAATTTTTTATAAAAAAAATGGCGCATTATCTTATTTAAAACTAATTCATTATGTTTTTTTGATTTTAAAGAAGGATGAAATTAGTTGGAATCAAGTTATTCCAAAATTAAAAATGGGACTAAAAGGAATCTCAAACTATAAAGCATTAGTAAAACAAGGCTTCGAAACCAGATAAACGAGAATGGATAAAACACAAATAGAAAACGTAAAGATTATAGACATTCCTAAAATTGTGGATGAACATGGACGAGGCAATTTAGCAGTCATTGAAAAAGATACTTTTCCATTCCAGATTAAAAGAGTTTACTACTTGTATGATGTGCCAAGTGATGCTTATCGTGGTGGACATGCTCATAAAGAAGTGTGCGAGCTATTGATCCCTCTTAGTGGAAGCTTTGAAGTGTTGCTAGATGATGGTAAAACCAAGCAAAAAGTAATGCTTAATAAACCCAACAGAGGATTATTAATTCCAACTGGTGTTTGGCGAGAATTAGATAACTTTTCTTCTGGAGCTGTGTGTTTGGTATTGGCATCAGATGTATTTGATGAAGATGATTATATTAGAGATTATAATGCTTTTATTGACTCTGTAAACTAAAAAGTACATAAATAACCAAGTCGATATAAATCAAACAAAAAGAGATCTGGATTTACTCCTGTTAAGTTAATCTTTATTTTTTGTTCAAATTTTTTAAACAACCAAGATGTAGGGTTTTTTAATCCTATAGATTTTAGAATCATATAAGCACGAAGCAAACTAATGTTGTGAGTGCTTATTTTACCAGAAGCGTATATGTAGTGTAAAGCTTTAACAGCATTACGTGTTTTTTCCAAAAACTTGTCATTACCATCCAAACCTAAATGATAAACCTCATTATTTATATGTTTCACCTTGATATTATATTCTTTTAATTGCGAACTAAATAAATAATCAAGCCCATAAATATTTATGGTTTTTTGATTGTTAATTTTTAAAAATATGGATTTTTTGATTAAGAAATTAGCTGAAATTGTAACCTTATAGGGGTTTTTGTTTCTAATATTAGCATCAACCTCTTCTCTCTGTTTGCCAAATGTATATCTCAGTGTTTTGTTATCATCCAGTAATTTGTCAGCATAAGCAAATCCGCCAAAAATAGCATTATGTGATGCGTTGACTTCATTAATGTAAAGCGTTAAATACTCAGCAGATTTTGGTTTAGAGTCTGCGTCAACAAAAAGCAGCCATTCATATTGCGCTATTTTAGCCATTCGTTGCCTATTAGCTTTGCTGCCAACATTTTTTATAGTTTCAATAAATTTGGAATTAGTAAGTGAATTTATTTGTTGATTTTTCTTGTTGTGTTCTGAAAATGAGCCATCATCTACACAGATTAATTCAAATACAATCCCAGATTTTAAAGCTTGTTGCTCTAAAATCTCAGCTAATGGCAGAGCATTGCAGTTGTATGTTGGGATGAGTATTGAAATCATTTCTACTCAAAACTAAGGATTATTTT
>CALGIH010000390.1 GCA_937916035.1 uncultured Lacinutrix sp. | reverse complement strand
AAAATTCCTGGGATAATCTTAGAGAATATGGATACTTCAGTAGATCCAAAACAAGACTTTTACAACTATGTAAATGGTACATGGATGACCACAAATACAATACCTGATGACAGGACAACTTGGGGAGGCTTTAGTGTTTTAAGTAAAGCAACAGATAATGATGTACTAAATATTATTAAAACATCTAAAGAGCTTGGTACGTATGGAGAAGGAACAGACCAAAAGAAAGCCTTATTAATCTTTGAAACAAAATTAGATACTGTTGCTAGAGATGAAGTAGGTATTAAGCCACTACAACCACTTCTTGATGCTATAAATGGCATCAATAATCTTAGCGATATGCAAACTGTTTATGCTAAAACCTTAGGTGTCGATGCTCCTTTTACAGGAATGGGTGCTGGTCCAGACATGAATAATAGCACCATGAATATGACCTGGGTTGTTACAGGAGGTCTTGGATTGCAAAGAGATTATTATTTAGATCAAGATGATAATTCTAAAAAAATAAGAACACAATATGTTGATTTTGTATCAAAAATGCTTCAATTCATAAATTATGATGAGGCAACATCAAAATCTGCAGCAGAAAAAATTCTAGCATTAGAAACTCAATTAGCAGAACCAAGATTAGACAAGGTAGCTAGTAGAGATGCTCGTAATATTACAAATCCAATGTCAGTTGCTGAATTACAAGAACTAACTCCAATAATTGATTGGAATAAGTTTATTACAGACATGGGAATCACTAAAACGATTACAAGAGTAAACGTTCAGGAGCCTAAATACATGAAAGCTTTAAATGAGTTTTTAACTTCTACTTCTATTGAAGATGTAAAAACGTTAATGACCTGGAGTACACTTAGATCAAATTCAGGGTATTTAACAACTGACATGGAAAAAGCAAATTGGGACTTTTATGCAAAAACCTTAAGTGGAGCAAAAGCAATGCGGCCTGCCGAAGAAAGAGCTTTACAAACTGTTTCTGGCAGTGTTGGAGAAGCAATAGGACAGTTGTATGTTGATGCAAAGTTTCCACCTGAAGCAAAAGCAAAAGCAGAAAAAATGATTGCTGATGTAATTGCTGCTTTTCAAAATAGAATTAAGGTGTTAGACTGGATGAGCGAAGAAACCAAAACTAAAGCTATTGAAAAATTAGACAAGTTCACCGTTAAAATAGCATATCCTGATGAATGGGAAGATTATTCTGAATTAATGGTTAAAGAAGGCAACAGTTTTGCAGAGAATATGATGGCAGTAGGCAAATGGGGAATGGATAAAAACTTAGCTGAAATAGATGAACCAATTGATAAGAGTGAATGGGGAATGCCACCACAGACGGTGAATGCTTATTTCAATCCAATTAATAACGAAATAGTTTTCCCTGCAGCTATTTTACAACCTCCTTTTTATAATTATACTGCAGATGATGCTGTAAATTATGGTGGTATTGGCGCTGTAATTGGTCACGAAATTTCTCATGCTTTTGATGATTCTGGAGCTCGTTTTGATGGTGACGGAAATTTAAAAAACTGGTGGACTGATGCAGATCTTGAAGAATTTACTAAGCGTGCAGATGCCCTAGCAGATCAATATAGTGCTATTGAAGTTTTAGACAGTGTTACCATTAACGGTAAATTCACATTAGGTGAAAATATTGGAGATTTAGGTGGTTTACTTGGTGCTTATGATGGTTTACAGTTAAGTTTTGAAAGAAATGGAAGACCAGTAGATATTGATGGTTTTACAGCTGAGCAAAGATTCTTTATGTCTTGGGCAACTGTTTGGAGGACATTAACTAGAGAAGATGCTTTAAGAACTCAAATTAAAACAGACCCTCACTCTCCTGGAATGCAAAGAGCAACACAGCCTCTAAAAAATATTGATTATTTTTATAAAGCCTTTGATATTAAAGAAGGTGATGCGATGTATTTAGCTCCAGAGAAAAGAGTTAGAATTTGGTAATTACCTAGATTATTATAAAACAAAAAAGCAGCTCAATGAGCTGCTTTTTTATGTGTAATGCGTGATTTTTATTAGTTCTTTTTTACTTCAGCTTTTTTTGCTGCTAACGCATTTTTGCTAATCACAGCCAAATTAAAATTTGGCTCAATAGCTATAGCTTCGTCCATAATTGCAATCGCAGAATCAACATTAGCTTCCATATTTTCTTTAAATTTAGCTAATGCTTTTAAATATATAAATGCTGCCTTCATTTTTACCTGATAAGGTTGTTGAGCTTCATGAAAAGTACGATAGATATCCTCTTTTGAATTTGCAATTCCATAGGTAATATTTAAATTAGCTCCAGATAAATCATCTAATTGAATTTTCAAATCTGCTAATTCATAAGCTATAAAAGCGTTTGGGCTACGTCTAAACAATTCCTGGTATTGCTCTAATGCTCTTTTTGGTTGATTTAAAGCTTGCAAAGAAACGGCTTTTACCTCAACAGCCATATCACTATCACTTGCTGTTTTTTCAAAACCAATGGTGTTTAATGCTTCACGATGTCTACCTTCATTCATATAAAGTACTGCAAGCGTATCTACTCTATTTTGATTAAAAGATAAAACATTTAAATGTGTCAACGCATCTATAACTCCTTGCAGATCACCTTGCTTTTTCATTTGTTTATAATAGGCTTCGTAATGTGATGATAAGGCGCTATTGCTTTGTGCATTCACTTGCATTGCAAAAACGATGACTAATAATCCAACTAACTTCTTCATTTCTATATATTATTTATTCAAGTGGCAAATCTAAAAAAAAAATCATCGCTTTTCATGCTAATTAAAAGCTAATTTATTGATAGCTCATTTTCAAATCACATAACAATCAAACAAAAACGATGCCTAAATAAATAATTATAGGATAACTCACTAAAATTAAGTAACTTAATAAGAACAGTTTAAAACAAACTATTATGGGAATAAAAAGTTTTCAAGGATCTAGACGCAATCAACAAAATACAATTAAAACAGAGCTCATAACTGTAAAAGATTATATGACCACAAATCTAATTACATTTAAACCTGAGCAGACCATTGAGGAAGTTATTGATTCCCTTATTAAAAACAGAATTTCTGGTGGACCAGTAGTTAATGTTAATAATGAATTAATAGGCATTATTTCAGAAGGTGATTGCATCAAGCAAATAAGCGAAAGCAGATATTACAATATGCCACTGACGGACAGTTCGGTTGAAAAACACATGATAACCAATGTTGAAACCATTGATGGAAATATGAACATTTTTGATGCAGCCAATAAGTTTTTGGAATCAAAAAGAAGACGTTTCCCAATTGTTGAGAACGGAAAATTGGTTGGGCAAATAAGTCAGAAAGATATTTTAGTAGCTGCAATTGCACTTAAAGGCCATACATGGACGTAATCTAAAAGCTAACTTTTCTTTTAGTTTCTAATGGCAAATCGGTAATTATTAATTTGTCTTTCCCTTCAGCTACCAATTCTGCAATTTTTGAATACTGATAATCTGGTATTGGCTCACTTAAAGTTTTCCATTTTGCGATTCCTGCTACTGTAATTTTTTCTCCAATTTCAATAATACCTTCTCTATAACGTAATGATTTATTAAAGCCTAAAAAATTAAGAGGCTCTATATTGTATTGTTTCAAAAGTGATTCAAATTCAGGTGTTGGATCGTTAAAAGTTCCTGAAGATGTTTTTTTGTCTTCAACCAAATAACTTATATAGTTTTTAGGTGTTTGACTTGGTCTAACAATAACGAAGTCACCATTGTTATTAAAAAAGAATTCTTGTGTTTTCTCTTCTTTTATTACAGTTTTCCAATGTGAGCTTTTTCCGCTGCTAACGCGTTTGTCAATTTTAATTGAATAAAACACACATGCCCTTCCGCTTAATGGTGCAATTAAAGGTGCTTTTACATGCAAGGCTTTACCACTAACTTTTGTAAATTCATTGGGTTTTAAACCTCCAATAGATTTGTGAGGGATTTTAGACAACTTT
>CALGIH010000389.1 GCA_937916035.1 uncultured Lacinutrix sp. | reverse complement strand
TCTGCTTCAGGATCTGCCACTACTCAAGATAAGTTTTTTGACTATTTACGAAAAGGTGAGGTAGAAAAGGTTTTAATTATTAATAGAAGAGAAGCACAAGTATTCTTAACGAAAGAAGCAGCAAGTTCAAGCGAGCATAGAAACTCCGTTAAACCACAATTACTGCCTGTTTCTGGAAAATCACCTAATTATGAATTTCAATTAGGTGACCTACAAAACTTTGAAAACACACTAAGACAAATTAAAGCTGATAATGAATTAACGACCATTGTTGATTATAAACTTGAAGAAAATGTTTGGGGAGATTTCTTACTAACATTATTACCATTTGCATTGATTATTGGTGTTTGGATATTCATAATGAAACGTATGTCATCAGGTGGTGGTGGAGGCGCTGGCGGACAAATATTCAATATTGGGAAGTCAAAAGCAAAGCTTTTTGATGAAAACACAGAGGTTAAAACATCATTTAAAGATGTTGCTGGTTTAGAAGGTGCTAAAGAAGAAATTCAAGAAATTGTAGATTTCTTAAAAAGCCCTGACAAATATACCGCTCTTGGCGGGAAAATTCCAAAAGGAGCATTACTTATTGGACCTCCAGGAACAGGTAAAACCTTATTGGCAAAAGCAGTCGCTGGTGAAGCTAAGGTTCCTTTTTATTCACTTTCAGGTTCAGATTTCGTTGAAATGTTTGTAGGTGTTGGAGCTTCAAGAGTAAGAGATTTATTTAAGCAAGCAAAAGAAAAAGCTCCTGCAATTATATTTATTGACGAAATTGATGCTATTGGTCGTGCACGTGGAAAAAATAATTTTTCTGGATCTAATGATGAACGTGAGAATACATTAAACCAGCTTCTTACTGAAATGGATGGTTTTGGTTCTAACTCTAATGTTATCGTATTAGCTGCAACCAACAGAGCAGATGTTTTAGATAAAGCACTTATGCGCGCTGGACGTTTTGATAGACAAATATTTGTAGATCTTCCAGACATTCGTGAACGTAAAGAAATATTTGAAGTGCACTTAAGACCTCTAAAAAAAGAAAAAGGACTTGATTTAGATTTTCTATCAAAACAAACGCCAGGTTTTTCTGGTGCTGATATTGCAAATGTTTGTAATGAAGCTGCACTTATTGCTGCTAGAAAAGATAAGAAATCTGTAGGCAAGCAAGACTTTTTAGATGCTGTTGACAGAATTGTTGGTGGTTTAGAAAAGAAAAACAAAATTATTACTCCAGCCGAAAAAAGAGCTGTAGCTTTTCATGAAGCTGGTCATGCAACTGTAAGTTGGATGTTAGAGCATGCCGCTCCACTTGTAAAAGTTACTATAGTGCCTCGTGGTCGCTCCTTAGGTGCTGCTTGGTATTTACCTGAAGAACGTTTAATAGTACATCCAGAGCAAATGTTAGACGAAATGTGTTCTGCACTTGGTGGTCGTGCTGCTGAAAAAGTTATTTTTGATAAAATTTCAACAGGAGCTTTAAGTGATTTAGAAAAAGTAACAAAACAAGCCAGAGCAATGGTTACCATTTATGGCTTAAGTGATAAAGTTGGTAATTTAACGTATTATGATTCTTCAGGGCAAAACGAATATGGTTTTACAAAACCATATAGCGAACGAACTGCCGAATTGATAGACAATGAAATCTCTGATATTATAGAAACTCAATATCAAAGAGCTTTAAAACTATTGGAAGTAAACAAGGATAAGTTAACGCAACTCGCTGAAGTTTTACTTGAAAAGGAAGTTATTTTTAAAGATAATTTAGAAAAAATATTTGGGAAACGGCCGTTTGCAAAAGATGTAGCAGAAGCTGCCGCTGACGCTGCCGCAGCTCTTGAAAAAGATTTAGAGGTGAGTTCTGAAGACGAGTAAAACCTTACAAAAATCTTAAAGTTGCAAGCAATTCTCATAAGATTTTATATATTTGGTGAATCCAAGTAGATAAACTGGTTAATAGCTAAACCCTAAATGAGCCTATTTCGTAAAATCTTTGGTCTAAAATCTGGCGAATCTCAGGAACATATCAGTAATGAGGATCGCGGCAAATACATGCCTGATATTAAGTTACCAATTGACGAGCGCTTTACTATTAACTTTAAAGCAAATGGTGGTAAATTCTTGTATTGTGAAGATTTTGATGAAGTCAATCAAAATTTAAAATTAATCATTCGTGAAAATGGTTGGGAAGACGACAGCCTAATGTTGTTTGATAATAGATTGGCCGAAAAACTCAAATCACACAATCTTAAAATAAACAATCGCTCAAGTGATTGCACTTATTTTTTATCAACGTGTGAATATTTGATTTCTAATGATGGTTCCTTACTAATTTCATCGCATCAAATTGCGGAAAAAAAACTTAAAGAATTACCTCCAAATTTTGTGATTTTCGCCACAACAAGCCAGTTTGTTGAAACAATTAGCGAAGGCTTAAGAGGTATTAAAAACAAGAATAGAGATAAAATTCCTTCTAACATCACTACAATCAAGCACTTCAAGGCTTGTGACGACAAAGACTTCCTAAGTTATGGAAGTAGTTCAAAAAACTTATATTTGCTCTTACTAGAAGACCTTTAACCCACCCACGTGAAAGAACTAATTGTTAGAGCAATTTCAGGAGCTTTATATGCTGCTTTATTTTTACTATCCTTACAATCACAACATGTTTTAATAGCATTGTTTTTTATTTTTGGATTGATTAGCATTGCTGAGTTTAATAAACTCATCAACCAAAAAGGTGTAAGTTCTTACGTTATTTTTATTATCTTATACCTTGCTTTCGCTTATTGGCAATTGGTTTTAGACACTAATGAAGGTTTTGTTGAAGCCATTCAAATATTACATGTGGTGACCATCTTTGTGATGTTGTTCTTGATTAAAGATTTGTTTTCTTCTAGATCATTACCATTATTCATCACCAATAAGTATATCAATACAACCTTTTATTTGTCAAGTTCATTCATATTTATCATTTTAATTGCCAATTATTATGAAGAATTTAATCCTAATATATTACTAGGTTCATTTGTACTCGTTTGGGTTAATGATACGTTTGCATACTTGGTTGGTAAAAATTTTGGGAAGCAGAAACTGTTTCCAAGTATTTCACCAAAGAAAACCGTTGAAGGCTTTTTAGGTGGATTATTTTTTGCTTGCGTAAGTAGTTATTTTATAGCAAAATATTCAGGCACTTTTGATTCAACAATTTGGCTAATGCTAGCAATTATTGTTAGTGTTTTTGGCACTTTAGGAGATTTAATTGAGTCAAAATACAAACGACAAGCAAATGTAAAAGACAGCGGAGTCATTATGCCTGGGCATGGTGGACTGCTTGATCGTTTAGATAGTATTATTTTTGCAGCTCCGTTTATTTTTTTATTTTTAAGATTATTAGAATATGTTTCATAAAGAAGGCCATAAAATCATTGTATTTACAACAGCTATAATAGTTACAGCAATTTTATTGATTGATAAATTTGTTACACTCTCGTGGTTGCAAATGTTACTGCAAATTACATTCTTGGTGTTTTTTATACTGATTTTACAATTTTTTAGAAATCCAAAACGCAATACAAGCTTTAGTGACAAACATTTAGTATCTCCTGTTGATGGTAAAGTTGTTGTGATTGAAGAGGTTGAAGAAACTGAATATTTCAAAGACAAACGGTTGCAAGTAAGTGTGTTTATGTCTCCATTAAATGTGCATGTAACTCGTTATCCACTTGGTGGTAATGTAGTATATAGCAAATACCATCCAGGGAAATATTTGGTTGCATGGCATCCAAAATCAAGTACTGAAAATGAACGTACAACTGTCGTAGTTGAAAATATAACCTTCGGAAAAGTATTGTTTAGACAAATTGCAGGTGCTTTGGCAAAACGCATTGTAAATTATTCCAAAGAGAACGATAGTGTAAAACAAGGCGCTGATCAAGGTTTTATTAAATTTGGTTCGAGAGTAGATTTATTTTTACCTTTAGACACTAAACTAAAAGTAGTACTCAACCAAAAAGTAAAAGGTGGCGAAAGTATAATAGCCGAAATGTAATGACCTCTGCAGAATTAGATATAAAATTTAGAGAAGCTGTTGCCAGAATCAATGCGCATAAAGAGTCATTTCCTGCTGACATTCTACTTAAGCTTTATGCCTATTATAAAAAAGCCACTAACGATTATGGCAGACCTTCAAGTAGAGATCCTTTAATTAATGCATTTAAAACAAATGCGCTCTTTCAAACTGAAGATATTAGCCAAGATACAGCCAAGCAAGAATACATTGAATTGGTTGATAATTATTTTTTGTATAGAAAATAGTTTATCATCACCCATTATAATATTGAATATAATTAAAGTATGATTTAAAACCTACAAGTATTATTTGGTCTTGCCTTCATTAAAAATAGTCGAATTTAGTTCAACTTTATTATAAAACACGTTCACCAATGCCATTAATAGTGCATTGATTCACATTTTTATATCAATAAATACTTGTAGACATATTTGTTTGTGTAGACCATGATTTTGCATAATTAAAAGAGATTCCA
>CALGIH010000388.1 GCA_937916035.1 uncultured Lacinutrix sp. | reverse complement strand
GTAATATGAATAAAAATATGCGTTAGTAATATTTGAAAATTTAATATTTTATAAATCTTGAGACTCCTAATAAATATTTAGTTACAACTCATAGTTTTAAAATTACAATTAATGGTAATATAAAACAATCAGTATCTCCAAGCGATTTCTATTTCCAAAGTGTTTCATCGAAGAAACTGGAATACAATTTTCATTAAACGAATTAAATTTTGCTTTCATCTAATAATGGCATCTTCTAAAAGAATAATGCTACTTTTACTCCAGAATAAAAAAGAAATTAACGTATTATATAGCACATATTAAGATTAATCCAAATAAAAAACCACTCTAACTTAGAATGGTTTTTTATATATTAGTTTCTATTAAAAAGATTGATTTAGTAAAAATTTACCTCGCAATAGTATTTAAGAAACTGCCTTTAACTTTTTAAGTCTGGTTCTTGTTAATTTTCCTTCAGCATAAGATCTTGTTACATTCAATTTTTTCTCATCTGTACTAGGTAAATTAAACATGGCATCTGTTAAGATTTCCTCACACAACGAGCGTAAACCTCTTGCTCCTAGTTTATACTCAATAGCTTTTGTAACAATAAAATCTAGTGCGCCATCAGTAATGGTGAATTCAATATCATCCATTGCAAACAGTTTTACATATTGCTTTATTATGGCGTTTTTAGGCTCTGTAAGAATCGCTCTTAATGTGTCTGTGTCTAATGGATTCATATATGTAAGAACTGGTAATCGACCAATAATTTCAGGAATCAAACCAAAGTCTTTTAAATCTTTTGGTGTAATATATTGCAACATGTTATCAGCATCAATCATTTCGTCATCATGAGACGCTTTATAACCAATAGCGGACATGTTTAGACGCTTAGAGATAAAACGCTCCACGCCATCAAAAGCACCTCCAGCAATAAATAAAATATTTTCGGTATCTACTTCAATAAATTTTTGATCAGGATGTTTTCGGCCTCCTTTTGGTGGCACATTAACAACAGTTCCTTCAAGTAATTTTAATAAAGCTTGTTGTACACCTTCACCAGAAACATCTCTTGTTATAGATGGATTATCGCTTTTACGAGCAATTTTATCGATTTCATCAATAAACACAATACCTCGCTCAGCCTTTTCTAAGTTATAATCTGCTGCTTGCAACAAACGTGTTAAAATACTCTCAACATCTTCACCAACATAACCAGCTTCGGTTAACACAGTGGCATCTACAATTGCTAAAGGCACATTAAGCATTCTAGCAATGGTTTTAGCCATTAAAGTTTTACCAGTTCCTGTTTGACCAACCATGATGATATTACTCTTTTGAATCTCAATATCATCATCATCTGATGTTTGCAACAAACGTTTATAGTGATTATAAACAGCCACAGACATAACACGTTTAGTATGGTCTTGCCCAATGATATATTCATCCAAGAAGTTCTTGATTTGTAATGGTTTTTTCAGCATTAATTCTACTGAAAGCTCACTACTATCAATTTGTTTGGATTCTTCAATAACAATACCATGAGCTTGCTCGATACATCGATCACAAATATGTGCATCTAATCCTGCTATCAATAAATTTGTTTCAGGCTTTTTTCTACCACAAAACGAACATTCTAAATCTTCCTTCGCCATTCTCTTTAGTTAAAAGTGAAAAGTTAGCAGTTCTTACCTAAACTTGTAAAAACATTCCTAACCCAACTCACCATTCTTATTATAAATTTTAATTACGTGTTAAAATTTCGTCTATCATACCATATTTTAATGCTTTATCAGATTTCATCCAGTAATCACGATCACTATCAGCAAATACTTTGTCGTAATCTTGTCCAGAATGCTTACTGATAATTTTATATAACTCTTCTTTGAGTATTAATATCTCACGAGCTGTAATTTCAATATCACTAGCTTGTCCTTGAGCACCACCCATAGGCTGGTGAATCATAACACGTGAGTGTGTTAATCCACTACGTTTACCTTTAGCTCCAGCACACAACAACACAGCTCCCATTGAAGCTGCCATTCCTGTACAAATAGTTGCTACATCTGGCTTAATCAACTGCATTGTATCATAAATACCTAATCCAGCATATACACTTCCGCCTGGTGAATTGATATATATTTGAATGTCTTTAGAAGAGTCTGTACTTTCTAAAAACAACAACTGTGCTTGTATAATATTGGCAACCTGATCATTGATTCCTTGTCCTAAAAAAATAATTCTATCCATCATTAATCTTGAGAACACATCAAAAACAGCGATGTTCATTTGGCGTTCTTCAATAATATTTGGTGTCATTCCAGTAGGATACATACTACTTATAATTTTGCTGTAATAAGTACTGCTTATTCCTTGATCTTTTATTGCAAATTTTTCGAATTCTTTTCCGTAATCCATTTTGATTTTTTTGATATAATGATTAAAATAAAAAGCGTTGAAATCATTCGAATTCAACGCCTAAATATAGTGATTTTTAAAACTATGAACCGTAAACTTCCTTAACGAAATTATCGTAAGAAAATTCTTTAACCTTAAGATTGGCATTTTCTTTGTAGAAAGCTAATAATTTTTGGCTTGTAAGTTGTTCTGATAAACGCTTTACTTCATCTTGGTTTGATAAGACTCTAGCTGCAATATCATCAAGTTCTTTTTCTGAAGGATTCAATCGACCAAACTGAGCCATTTGTCCTTTTATCATGTCCTTTGAAAAATCTTTTAACTCTTCAAAATTAACTTGAAGCTTATTGTCTGTTACTAATTTTCCTTCAATTAACTGATAACGCATGCTTTTTTCAGATTTTTCATATTCTTCCTTCGCTTGGTTATCATCTAACATTTCTTCACCAGCAGTTTGAATCCACTTTTGTAAAAAGCTCGCAGGTAAATCAAATTTTGTATTATCAACTAAATATTCAGTAACATCGTTTAATAACTTTTGATCTGATTGTTGTACAAATTGCTTTTCAGCATCTTCCTTTATTTTCTCTTTTAACTCAGTTGCAGAAGTGACAATTCCTGTACCAAATAATTTATCAAATAAATCTTGGTCTAGGTCAGCCAATTCACGAGCGTTAACTTCATTAACGGTAAACGTTACATCAACATCTAATCCATGAGCATCATCAAGAGCTACTTTTAAGAAATTCACCAAATCATGATCATCATCAAACAACCCTTTAGTTTTCAATGTGACAACATCGCCAACTTTAGCTCCAACAAACTTTTTAGCTGTTGCTTTTCCTTTAAATTTATCCAAAGTAATTGTTGTTGAATTTTCAATTTCCTTTTCCTCATTTTTGAAAATTCCAGTGATTTCATCATTTTCAGCAACTTCTTGCTTCGCAACGATTTTACCATACTGCTTTTGAAGATGCTTAATTTGATCGTTAATCATTTTATCATCAGCAACAATTTTATAATGTATTAATGGTTTTTTAGCTTTTAAATTCACTTCAAACTCAGGAGCCAATCCTAATTCAAATTCAAAAGAAAAACTATCCGCATCCCAATTAAGGTCATCTTGTGCTTTCGGTAATGGGTTTCCTAAAACATCTAGTTTTTCTTCAACCAAATATTTCCCTAAGGCATCTTGAAGTAATTTATTAACTTCATCAATTAATACTGCTTTTCCGTATTGCTTCTTAACCATTCCCATTGGTACATGGCCTTTTCTAAAACCTGGAATGTTAGCGGTTTTACGATAGTCTATTAGAATTTTTTCAACTTTATCGTTGTAATCATCTTTGGAAATATCTACTTTAACTACAGCGTTTAGCGTATCAATATTTTCTCTTGTAATATTCATTTTCTTGTGATAAAAATTGGGCGCAAAAATACAATATTTTTTGCCACTGAACAAAGTTTTAATTTTGAAGAAATTTGGTTATTTGCTTTCTTTTCCTATTAACGAATGAAAGACAGATTGTAATATGGATAATAATATACTAAAAAGTATCGCTGTCCAAATACTTGACACTCCAAAACCATCGATCAATTTATCTGCTAACAATATTATTAACGCATTGACAACCAACAAAAACAAACCTAAAGTAAGGATTGTAATTGGCAAGGTTAAAATAATTAGAAGTGGCTTAATCAATACATTTAAAATTGCTAAAACCAAGGCAACAATTAATGGTGTAGTCAGAGAATCGTCAAGGGAAACTCCTGGTAAAAACTTAGCAATTATGATAACTGCTAAAGCTGTAAGAACTAATTTCACTATTGTTTTCATATCTTTCTGATTAATCTTTTAACGTTACTATTAATTCTCTTAAATCAGAAATCGCAACACGCTATTAAAAAAATCTGTGGGATTTTCGGCATGCAACCAATGTCCAGCATTTTCAATAGTTTGAATGTTTGAATTTGGAAATTGGATTTTTATTAAAGATTCATCACTCAATGCTATGTATTCAGATTTATCTCCTCTTAAAAAAAGCGTGTCTCCCGAATAGCCATTAGAAACTGGAAGCGCCTCACCTACTTCTTCCACATTATCTTTGAGGACTTTTAAATTAAATCGGAATCCTAATTTTCCT
>CALGIH010000387.1 GCA_937916035.1 uncultured Lacinutrix sp. | reverse complement strand
AAAAATTTAGATTATGAAAAATTATTTTAAGCTTTTTGCTTTCGTTTTAAGTATCGGAATATTTAACTGTTCAAGTAGTGATGATTCCGGAAGTAATGACGGAGGAGGTGGAGGAGGTCTTGATCCTCAAGCTACATACAGAATAACTTTTACCACTAATTTTACCGAAACAACGCACCCTACGGATTATCCTGATAATGCAAGTTTTGGAAAGGTTTTTATTGCAGCGCATAGTCCTGGAAGCAGTATTTTTAATATTGGAAGTGTCGCTTCTGATGGTTTAAAGTTATATGCTGAAGACGGAGACCAAAGCGCGCTTGTAAGCGAGAATTCAGGAGGTGAAGACAATAATCTCATGACTATTATTACTGGAAGTTCAAATGTTGGAACAAGTACTACTGTTACATTTACAGTTAATATAACCCCTACCACTACAAGAATTAGTTTTCTGTCTAAAATATCACCAAGTCCAGACTGGTTTGTAGGTGTTGCATCTTTTGATTTGGTTGATGGAAATGATTTGATAGATAGCGCTTCTATAAAATTATTCCCTTTGGATGCAGGTTCTGATTCTGGCACATCTTACGAATCTGATAATAGCCCTGAACCTGGAGCAATTACTCAAATTGAAGGACTGCCTTTTAGCAGTGGAACTTTAGATTCTACAAGGTTGGGAGAGTTAACGATTCAACGAATAGATTAAATTTAAAAAACAAAAAAAGCATCTCAATAGAGATGCTTTTTTTGTTTTTAAATAGTTGAGAACTACTTATCCAAGTGTTACACGTACAAATTCTGTAATGGCAACATCTCCATAAGTCTTCACGTAATCTGCAACATTCTGATTATCATTTTTAATAAAATTTTGATCTAATAAACACTGTTCTTGATCAAGAGTTGTATTATCGGAAATAAAACGTTCCATTTTACCAGGAAGAATTTTATCCCAAATTTGTTCTGGTTTACCTTCAGCTTTTAATTCTGCTTTTGCAGCTTCTTCAGCTTTAGTTAATATGTCTGAAGTTAATTGAGCCATAGAAATGTATTCAGGTACATTTTTAAGTGTTTTACCTAAACGTCCTAGCTCTATATTATCTTTTTCAATAACTGCAATTCTAGCTTCTGTTTCCGAAGCAACAAATGCAGGATCAAAATCTTTATAAGATAATGTTGTGGCTCCCATTGAAGCAACTTGCATCGCGACATCTTTTGTTAAGTTATCAGCCTTATCAATGGCTTTATCTAGACCAACAATCGCAGCAATTTTATCAATGTGAGTATAAGCACCTACATAAGGAGCCTCTAATCTTTCAAACGCTGTAATTTCAATTTTTTCTCCAATAACTCCAGTTTGTTCAATTAACTTTTCTGCAACTGAAACACCACCAAAATCTGCATTTAGAAAATCTTCTTTGCTAGTATGATTAATAGCTATATTAACAAATTCAGCAGCTAATGCTTTATAGGAATCGTTTTTTGCAACAAAATCAGTTTCACAAGCTAATACGATAGCAACACCAACAGTATTGTTATCATTAATTTTTGATATTGCAACACCTTCAGAAGATTCTCTGTCTGCTCTTTTTGCTGCAACTTTCTGGCCTTTTTTACGTAATACTTCAATAGCTTTGTCAAAGTTTCCTTCGGCTTCTACTAAAGCATTTTTACAATCCATCATTCCTGCGCCTGTAGTATCTCTAAGTTTCTTTACGTCTGCAGCACTAATTTTTACTGTGTTTTCCATGATTTATTTAATATAAAAGTCGTTTAATTTTTCGTGAAAAAAGAACCAAACGACTTTGTGAATTTTAATTTAATATAAGTTTTATTCCTCTTCTTCTTGAGTTACAACCTTAGGCGTTTTTTTTATTTTCACCTTAGCTTTTGGAACATCAGCACCTTCAGATTTATCAGATTTCTCTGCTTTTCTTTCAGTTAAACCAACTGCGATTGCATCAGTTACATGTGATAAAATTTTATCAATAGATTTTGAAGCATCATCATTTGATGGAATAACATAATCAACTTGACGTGGGTCAGAGTTGGTATCTACCATTGCAAAGATTGGAATGTTTAATTTTTGTGCTTCTTTAATAGCAATATGCTCACGCTTAATATCAACAACAAATAATGCTGCTGGTAAACGAGTCATATCAGAAATAGAACCTAAATTCTTTTCTAATTTTGCTCTTAAACGATCTACTTGTAAACGTTCTTTTTTAGAAAGAGTCATGAATGTTCCGTCTTTTTTCATTCTATCAATAGAAGCCATTTTTTTAACAGCTTTTCTAATAGTAATAAAATTAGTTAACATTCCACCTGGCCATCTTTCAGTGATATAAGGCATGTTTACGTTTCCTGCTTTGTCAGAAACAATATCTTTTGCTTGTTTTTTGGTAGCGACGAATAATATTTTTCTACCTGAGGCTGCAATTTTTGCTAAAGCTTCTGAAGCTTCTTCTAATTTTGCAGCAGTTTTATATAGATTGATAATGTGAATGCCATTACGCTCCATATAAATGTAAGGAGCCATGTTTGGATCCCATTTTCTGGTAAGGTGTCCAAAGTGTACACCACCATCTAGTAAGTCTTTTACTTCTACTTTTGCCATTTTGTAATAGTTTACGTTCTGTTGAATTAGCAATGATTAAGTGGTCATTTTTTAAATCGCCTTAATCATTTAGATGCTAAACTAAATCCCGACCCTATGGTCATGGACAACAATAACTGGATTAAATTTTTTAGTTTGAAATGTGATGCTTCGACGATGCTCAGCACGACATTCCGAATTTTGATATTAACGTTTAGAGAACTGGAATTTTTTACGCGCTTTCTTCTGTCCGAATTTTTTACGCTCAACCATTCTTGGGTCTCTTGTTAATAATCCTTCAGGTTTTAAAATGCCTCTGTTTTCGTCGTTTAACTCGCACATAACGCGAGATAAAGCTAAACGTACAGCTTCTGCCTGTCCTGTAGAACCACCTCCAAATACATTTACTTTTACGTCAAAGTTACCTTCGTTGTTAGTTAATACTAACGGTTGGTTTACTTTGTACTGTAAAGTAGCTGTAGGGAAATAAGTGTTTACATCTTTTTTGTTTACTGTGATGTTTCCTTTTCCTTCTGAAACATAAACACGAGCAACTGCCGTTTTACGACGACCAATTTTGTGAATTACCTCCATCTAGTTAACTTCGTTTAAGTTAATTGCTTTTGGCTTTTGAGCTGCATGAGTATGCTCTGTTCCAACAACAACATTTAAATTACGGAATAAAACTGCACCTAATTTATTTTTAGGGAGCATTCCTTTTACTGACTTCTCTACTATTCTTGCTGGATCTTTTCCAAACAATTCATTAGCAGTAAGTGTTCTCTGACCACCTGGATAACCTGTGTGACGAATGTACGTTTTGTCATTCCACTTGTTTCCAGACAAGTTGATTTTTTCAGCATTAATAACTATTACGTTATCTCCGCAATCAACATGTGGTGTAAAGTTAGGTTTGTGTTTGCCTCTTAAAAGTATTGCTACTTTTGAAGCTAAACGACCTAATGTTTGACCTTCAGCATCAACCAAAACCCACTCTTTATTAACAGTAGCTTTGTTTGCTGAAATCGTTTTGTAGCTTAATGTATCCACACTAAATTATTTTTCTTAATTAAACATTCTTCTCTCAAAAAGAGTTTGCAAATTTACAATTATATATTTGATTACCAAATAGTATTAAGACTTTATTTTATAGGGCTTTCCTATTCAAAATCAGACAGCAATAAACCTTTTTAAACGTTAAAATAATCGTAAAAGTTTAATAGGGTCATTCGATTGTTAATTATTTTAGCTTTTTTTGTAAACTAACGATCAACCAATGAAGAAGCAATTCAATTTTTTTGTAATACTATTGATTGTCAATGTAAATTTTTTACTTGCTCAAAATACATCGAGCTCAAATCCCAAGAAAAATTACACGACCATTCATATTTTAAATGGCGAAGCACCAATCATAGATGGAATTTTAGATGATTCTGCTTGGGATAAAGTGGTTTGGGGGAAAGATTTCATAGAAAATGAGCCAGATGAAAACACACAGCCAAGTGAGCAAACACAGTTTAAAATAGTGTACGATGACAAATATTTATATGTTGGAATACGTGCTTTTGATAGTGAACCTGATAAAATAGTTAAGCAGCTATCACGCAGAGATGGGTTTATTGGAGACAGAGTGAATTTAGTAATTGACAGTTATAATGATAAGCGAACAGCCTTTGTTTTTACAGTTACTGCAGCTGGAGTTAAAGGAGACGAAATAGTAACAAATAATGGCGATAACATTGATGATAGTTGGAACCCTATTTGGTATACAAAAGCTTCTATAGATGAAAAAGGCTGGACTGCCGAAATGAAAATCCCATTTAGCCAACTGCGATTTGGAAATAATAAAGAACAGATCTGGGGTATGAGTGTGGCTAGAACAATTTTCAGACTTAACGAAATGTCAGTTTGGAATAGAGTGCCAATTGATGCCGCTGGTTTTGTAAGTGAGCTAGGAATATTGAATGGCTTAATAGACCTAAAAGCTCAAAAACAAATAGAAATACAGCCATTTACCGTTACCAAACTAGAATCTTATCCAGCCGAAACAGGAAATCCATTTAGAGATGGAAGTGATTTTAAATTTAATGGCGGCTTAGATGCGAAAATTGGAGTTACCAACGATTTAACGTTAGACCTTACTGTAAATCCAGATTTCGGACAAGTTGAAGCAGATCCTGCTGCGATTAATCTTGATGGATTTGAAATTTTCTTTAGAGAGCAACGTCCTTTTTTCGTTGAGAACAAAAATATTTTTGATTACGGCTTTGCAAATGACCAAGACAATCTTTTCTTTTCAAGGCGTATTGGTAGAAGCCCACAAGGTTATCCATCTACTTCCTTTGGAGAATATGTGGATCAACCTATAAACACAACGATATTAGGAGCAGCAAAATTTAGTGGTAAGACTAAAAATGGCTGGTCCATAGGTGTTTTAGAAAGTATAACTTCAAAAGAATTTGCTGAAATAGATACCAATGGAAGTAGAAGAGAAGAGTTGGTTGAACCCTTAACAAATTACTTTGTTGGGAGGCTTCAAAAAGATTTCAATAATAAAAATACTTATGTTGGAGGAATATTTACAGCAGTTAACAGAAATTTAGAACCCAATTTAGAGTTTTTAAGAAAAGAAGCCTATTCTGGTGGATTAGATTTTAAACATCAATGGAAAGATAGACAATATTTTATTGAAGGTAATGTGGTTGCCAGTCATGTAAAAGGCAGTAAGGAGGCTATTGCAGACACACAATCGTCTATTGTGCATTTGTTTAATAGGGTAGATGCTGGCCATGTAGATATAGATCCAAATAGAACTTCTTTAACTGGAACAGGTGGACGCATTTCTGCAGGTAAAGTAGGAGGTGGAAATTGGAGTTATAATGCTGGTTTTGTATGGAGGTCTCCTGAGTTAGAGTTGAATGATATCGGCTTTTTGAGACAAGCGGATGAGATGAGACAATACGCAAATATTAACTATAGAATTCTAAAACCAACAGGGACATTTAGAACGATTAGCGGAAGATTTCAACAATTTACAACCTATGATTTTGAAGGAAATTTTAATAGAATACAATATTCTTTAGGTGGGAAATTAATGTTCAATAATAATTATTGGATTGATGTTAACGGAGTGCATAAACCAATAATTTACCTCAATACAGCATTAAGAGGTGGACCAAGGTGGCGCTATTCGGAGGAAAATAATTTTTCTGCGTCGGTTGGTACAGATGAACGCAAAAAATTGAGATCAAGCTTTAGAGTTTCACATTCTTGGACAAACCAAAATAATTTTTCTTTCTTTTATACAGGTGCAAATATAACATATCAACCAACAAATGCTTTAAGAATTTCTTTAGACCCTTCTTTTTCTAACAATCCAAACAAAACCCAATATGTTACTGAAACAGATTTTAATGGAGATCCTAGGTATATTTTGGGTACTATTAATAACACTACAATAAGCGCTGCTTTAAGATTAAATTATACAATTGACCCTAATTTATCAATACAATATTATGGTCAGCCTTTTATTTCAAGAGCAAAGTTTACTGATTTTAAGCACGTCACTAATCCCATAGCAGATGATTTATACGATCGTTTTTATCAATATAACGACAATCAGATAAGTTATGACAATGGCTCTTATTTAGTGGATGAGGATATTGATGGAAACACCGACTATAGTATTAGTAATCCCGATTTTTCATTTGTTCAATTCAGATCTAATTTGGTTGTTCGCTGGGAATATATTCCTGGTTCAGAACTATTTTTAGTGTGGTCACAAGGAGTTACAGGACTTGTAGATTCTACCGATAAATTATTCTCTGGTCTTGAAAATGGAATCTTGAACCAAAAGCCTGAAAATATTTTTTTAATCAAAGCTACGTATCGGTTTGTTCTATAATTTTTAATAGGAACTATTAGTCAGTTAAATGAAAAGGAATTCTTTTTATCGCCACTTTGCCATTACTAATCACCATAAGCACATCCTGTAAGGCCATGATATTCTCTAAAGGGTTTTTTGGAAGCAGAATTAAATCGGCCTCTTTACCAACTTCTATGGTTCCTGTTTTGTCTAAAATATCTAAGAGTTCAGCAGCAACTTTGGTGGTAGATTGTAAGGCCTGAAAATTAGTCATTCCAAGTCTTACAAAATGTTCGGCTTCTAATGAAACTCTAGTTGTACTTTCGGCACTATAATCATTATCAGCTCCAGTGGCAATTTTTACACCAAGGGTAATCGCATTTTTAACAGCTTGTTCAGCTTCTGGCATCATAGATCTACCTCTTAATTCTAGCGTTGGATTGCTGTATTCGCCACCAGGGATTTTTAAATCTTCAATGGTTATTAGAGTTGGCACCAAATACACACCTTTGGCTTTCATTAAGGTTAAGGTTTCATAACTTAAATAAGTACCATGTTCGATACTTAAAGCACCAGCTTCAACAGCAGCTCTTGCGCCTTCATCACCATGTGCATGCACCATAACTTTGAGATTGTGCTTTGCAGCTTCATCTACAACAACCTTAAGTTGTGCTGTGGTATACGTTTGTTGCCTTGGGTCAGTCTCAGGTAAACCAGCACGTTCAGTACCTCTTGTTTTAATAACATCAACGCCTCTATCTGCATTTATTTGAACAAGGAGCCTTAGTTCTTCATCTGTTCTAACGCCATTGCTTAAAGCACTTAATCTAGGATCTGCCAAAATGGTTTCACCCAAATTTGGAGACACATATACACCAGCACTAATAACATCTGGACCAGCAATCACTCCTGTTTTAGATAAATTAGCTAGAGCCACATCTTGATAGGATGACGTACTTGCAGATCTAACTGTTGTAACACCAGAGTTTAACGCTCTCTCGGCAGCCTTTAAATCACTAATATGTGTATGTGCATCAATCATTCCAGGCATCAAATAATAACCCAAACCATCAATACTCGTATAATCTTTTGGGTCTGCGCTAAGCTGTTTCCCAATCCACTCAATCGTACCATTTTTTATTTTAATAGCAGAGTTTTCACTGATGCTGTTGGTATTACCATCAAAAACATGAATATTTTTAAGGTATATGTTTTGAGAATTTATGCTGCTGAAAGCAAAAAGGAGTAGCACAGTGGTTAGAAGTTTCATGATGTGTATTTTATTTAAATGTACTGTTTTTTTACCATTTTAAGAATATACCTATAGCGTGTAAGAAAAATCGCTTTTTCGATACATTAGCCATGGAGTATATACGCTATACCTATGGAGTTGATTTGTATTAAAATAATGCTTTAGTTGGTGTGTGTTTGAGATGGTTGGGTTTTGTTTTCGAATTTGTGAGGTTGTTTGGGATGTGGTTGGGATGTTTGCGTTTTTATTTGGATTGTTGAGTGTTGTGTTG
>CALGIH010000386.1 GCA_937916035.1 uncultured Lacinutrix sp. | reverse complement strand
TTGCTTGTATGTACAAACCTAGAACAAACTATTAAAGCTTATGATTTAGAAGGTGTTGAGCCTTTTACTTTAGTCATTGTTGAGTGGAATTCTTCTATGGAATTTAAAGAGTTAGTTTGGGATGGGAAAAAAAAACATTTTTCTAATTTGCCTTTAGAACCGAAAATTTGGTCTTCTTCTTCTTTGTATAACAGCTCAATGAAAAAGGAACGGCTGCAATGGTTTACTGATTTTAAGCAAGAACATGAGTTAGCATCAAGTTCTATTATGGAGTTTCACAAAACTGCTGGAAAAGGAAATGAAGATTATGGTGTTGTTATGGATCGATTTTTCGTAAAAACAACAAGCATTACTCAAATAATTAAAACTAAGGATATCATTAACATGTGTTTTGAAAACCTGCAAACGAACTCAAATTCAGAGCATCAATTCCAATTCCCATTATCTGTAAATGACTAATTCAGGAATCATTTTAACATTGGCTTATCCAGAAACTATTGTTATGGTTGCTAATGAGTGGTACTCTCCATACATACGATATCTTGGTGTTGGTAAGAAAAATTATGTATGAGCAGGACATGCAGCGCTTGTGCTAATTGATAAAACCACGGGAGTTATAGAATATCACGATCTTGGTCGCTACATCACACCAATACCAAATGGACGTGTAAGAGGAAAAGATACAGATCATGAATTGGAATTCCCAATTAAAGCGGAGATTAAAGATGATACTATTGAAAATTTAAAGGAAATTTTAAAGTTTTTTGCAACACACCCAAAACTAACTCATGGCGATGGGAAATTAATAGCTTCGGTTTGTAATGCCATTAATTATGATAAAGCAAAAAGTCATATTGCTAGAATGCAAAATCGGCAATTTATAAAATATGCTGCATTTATCAAAGATGCTTCTAATTGTGCCAGATTTGTAACTGATATTTTAATTGCCTCAGTAAGCGATTTTGATATTAAAAAACGGTTAATAAGTACGAAGTGGTTTACACCAAGTACTATAGGGAATGTTGTAATTGCAAATACTGAGAATTATGTTTATGAGGTTAATGAAAAAGGTAAAATTTCAGAATATCAATCCTCTGTAGGAAAGGATAATAGACGCTACTTTTTAGATCGTTTAAAATCTTATAATCCGAATTTTGTAGGCACATTAGAACCAAAACATGTTGATGTTAAAAGTCATCATGCACAATGGTTAGTTGTTATTGGTGTCGGAGCTTGGTTTGAATTACACCTTACTCAAGAGGCACATTTGTTTCGATTTAAACGTATTTCACCACATGGTAATATTGATGTTGATGCATTGTATAGTATCAATGATACCTCCTTTATTTATAATGAATCTTATGAGTTTATACAATATTCAAACTGTGCCTTTTTTCATATAAAGCAAAAAAACAATGTGTATAAATTTGAACTGTCAGCGAAGTTTAATTAAGTGCAAACTGGGCACTTAACTTAAAAGATGGAATGGCTACTTTAAATTTTGTGGAATTATTCAGGTTCATCATATCATAATGTCCTTTCATAGCACCAAAAGGAGAAGTAAGTAAACAACCAGAAGTATAGGTATGACATTCTCCAGGCTTTAATACAGGCTTTTTGCCAATAACACCTTCACCATCAACAAATTCAACATTATTTAAAGCGTCTAGAATTTCCCAATGTCTCGTATTTAATTGTACAGAATCTTTACTTTGGTTTTTAATAGTAACCTTGTAGCCAAAGGCGAAGTTCACTTTATAGTTTTTATAAAATGTGCCTTCAAAATTTGTTTCAACTGAAATTTTTATGCCTTTCGTAACTTGTTGTACCATCTATTTTTTTGAAAAGTTCCATCTAAATTTAAATAAAATTATTTAATTAGGTCATTTAGATCTTATAAAAGTAAGTAATCTAACTAAAATTTAACATAACAAAGGGTTAATTGGTAATTAAAGTCGATGAAGCCTCGCCAACACCGATTAATTTGTCATATAATCCGCCTAAATCTCTGTAATAAACCAAAACTTTATAGTTGTTTTCTGTTTGGTCAAAATTCCCGCTAATAGCTCCTTCGTCAACATTATTGTTTTTATCAACCACTACATATTTGTAATTATAGAATCCTTGCTTTAATAGTAACCGTGTTTCATAAAAACCAGAATCAGTATTGAAAGTCATTTTAGTATCATCAGTAATGGTGTAATTATTAAAATTGCCATATACATGAATGTTATTATTACTTAACATTTCTGGATGTTGAAGCGAAAAATGAAGCACAGTATAATCGGCTTCAATATCAACATTGTCAGTATCTAAGGCTGTAATGAGGAAATTACCATTAATATCTGGATTGTAAGTGTATGGTCTTGTAGCTCTTATGATATCTGTAAAT
Source organism: uncultured Lacinutrix sp. (assembly GCA_937916035.1). GTDB lineage: Bacteria > Bacteroidota > Bacteroidia > Flavobacteriales > Flavobacteriaceae > CAJQLB01. The sequence continues at coordinate 824 of CALGIH010000386.1, read as the reverse complement.
AAATAATTGTGGTACACATCTTTTAAATCAAAAAATTGAACACCAATATTGGCGCCTCTTGCATTTTTGTTTTCAAAGAACAAATACTCATTGCCTCCCCAAAAACTAGATTCGGTATCGTACTTGTAAAGCAATTGATTGCCAAGTGTGTATTGAGGTTTTAGTCCTGTTATGGCAGTTTTTAAGTTGTTATTCTGAATAATGGTTACATTGACATTTTGTTTTGGGTTGACAAAATTCATGTTTAATGAGCCTATATTAATATCAACAGATTGTTTTTGATGAATAAATCGAACATCGCGTGAACGCTTTATAGCAACACCGACAGTTGCTGTTTCTTCATATACCATAAACTTTCTACTGAACATTAATTCACCATCTTCATCAAAAATTTTCATCAGGTAATTTCCAGAAACTAATAAACTTGTTTGATTGTTTGGAATCTGCAAACGATAATGTGAATAGAGCTGATATGTGTTAAATGAATTTTCATAATTTACAATTCGTTGGTCATCAAACCCTTGCAAATATCTTGATTTTACTAACCTTGAAGGTGTCCAATCGTAATTGTAATGTTCTATTACGTAATAAAAGTCTGCTTCATCACTATTCAATACATCAAATTCTAATTGTAAGGGTTCTCCCAAGTGTAAAACAGGTAATTCGCTTTGGTTTGTATTAGCTTTAAAGGTGATAGTTTTAATGTAATATTGTGGATCAACTTCTTCAGCAACTTCTTCATCAACTTGACTGAAAGAAAATTGCATCAAAAATAATGCAATGGTTAAAACGAAATATTTTGAGGTCATTAAAAGCTATTTTGC
>CALGIH010000385.1 GCA_937916035.1 uncultured Lacinutrix sp. | reverse complement strand
GCCAGAGTTATTGGTGGTGTTGAGGCTTCTCAAAGTAAGAAACTAACCATTAAAAGTGAGTTTGGGCAATTTGTTTATTAGACAGTCGTTTTTTATCTTTAATTCAATATTTCAAACAATGAGAAATTTTTTAATCATTTCATTAATTCTATTATTTCAATGTATACAAGCTCAGTCTGACACTTTAATTATTGAAAAAGAAAATCTGAAATGGCTACAAACTAATAAAGCAGGATTAGATTTTAGCGAAGTAACATTTGTAAACTGGAGTGCTGGTGGAAGTAATTCGATTTCAACTTTATTAAGTTTTATATCTAAATTAAAGTATGAGCAAAATAATTTAGTTTGGAAAAGTTCTGCACGTATGCGATTTGGCTTGAATAAACAGGAAAATCAAAGATTAAGAAAAACTGAAGATGAGCTAGAATTAGCTTCAAGTTTAGGGTACAGAAAAGATACGTTAACAAATTGGTATTATTCTGCTAGATTTAATTTTAAAACACAGTTTACAAACGGTTATAATTATCCAGATAGGAACAATGAAATCTCTGGTTTAATGGCGCCTGGATATTTGTTTATTGGTGCAGGAGCAGAGTATGGTAAAAACCTGGAGAAATTGTCATTTTATATGTCACCGCTAACATTTAAATCTACGCTTGTTTTAGATGAAGATTTAGCAAATGCTGGTTCATTTGGTGTTAAGCCAGCGATTTTTGATGAAGGAGGGAATATGATTAAAAGTGGAGAACGCGTAAGAACAGAAATGGGAATTTTAGTTACGAATTCATATGGAACACAGGTTCTTGAAAATATATTTATAAAAAATCAATTGAGTTTATATACAGACTATATTAATAGTTTTGGTAATATAGATATTGATTGGGAAATTGTATTTGATTTTAAAGTTAATAGTTATGTAAATGCTACTTTAGGTTCTCACATAAGGTATGACAATGATGTAAAAACATTAGTTGCTACAGAAATAGAAGATGAATTTGAAGAAAAAGGAGCAAAAGTACAATGGAAACAGATTTTAGGTCTTGGTGTCTCAATTGATTTCTAAAACATTTATTATTATTATTTGTTAACTTTTTGTTGTTGATAAATTATAAAACACTATATGTCAGTATAATACGATTATTTTCTGTAAACTTTGTTGTTTGAGTCGTGTTTGAAGTGTAATTTTTTTACGTTCTTTAGGGTTTATAAATAGAATGTAAATTTTTAAACTAATCCAAAAACATGCCAATACAAGCCCAACATAAAGCACAACCCTCTACTTATACCCAAGAAGACGCATTCGAAGCTTCTATTAAATACTTCAAAGGCGACGATTTAGCTGCGCGTGTTTGGATAAATAAATATGCATTAAAAGATTCTGAAGGCAATCTATATGAGTTAACTCCAAACGATATGCACAGACGAATTGCTAAAGAAGTAGCAAGGGTCGAGACGCGTTATCCAAATCCCTTATCCGAAGAAACTATTTTCGATTTAATTAAAGATTTTAAATACATCGTACCACAAGGAAGCCCCATGGCAGGTATTGGTAATCCATACCAAATTGCATCACTTTCAAACTGTTTTGTTATTGGAAACGAAGGTGATTCAGATTCGTATGGTGGTATCATGAAAATTGATCAAGAGCAAGTACAGCTTATGAAACGTCGTGGAGGTGTTGGTCACGATTTGTCTCACATTCGTCCTAAAGGATCTCCAGTAAAAAACTCAGCGCTAACCTCAACAGGGATTGTTCCATTTATGGAACGTTATTCTAATTCTACTCGCGAAGTAGCTCAAGATGGTCGTCGTGGTGCTTTAATGTTATCAGTTTCTATCAATCATCCAGATTCAGAAGATTTTATTGACGCTAAATTAGAGCAAGGAAAAGTAACTGGAGCAAACGTTTCAGTAAGAATAGATGATGAATTTATGAAGGCTGTTAAGGCTAATTCAACATACACTCAGAAATATCCAATATTTAGTCAAAATCCAAAGTTTTCAAAAACCATTGAGGCCAATAAAATATGGAAGAAAATTGTTCATAATGCATGGAAATCTGCTGAACCTGGTATTTTGTTTTGGGATACTATAATCAACGAATCTGTGCCAGATTGTTATGCAGATTTAGGTTATAAAACCGTATCTACAAATCCTTGTGGAGAAATCCCATTATGTCCATACGATTCATGTCGTTTGTTGGCAATAAATTTATTTTCTTATGTTGAAAATCCATTTACAGACAAAGCAACTTTTAACTTTGAATTGTTTAAAAAGCATATTCATATAGCACAACGTATCATGGATGATATAATCGATTTAGAGCTTGAAAAAATCGATGCCATAATTGCTAAAATTGATGAAGATCCTGAAGTAGATGAGGTAAAAGCAACCGAAAGAAATCTGTGGTTTAATATTCAGAAGAAAGCGAAAGAAGGTCGTAGAACAGGAATTGGCATTACTGCCGAAGGAGATATGCTTGCAGCTTTAGGCATTAAGTATGGGAGCAAAAAAGGAAATGATTTTTCTGTTGAAGTTCATAAAACTTTAGGAATAGAAGCTTATAGAGCATCGGTTTATGCTGCAAAAGACAGAGGAGCTTTCGCTATTTTCGATGCTGAGCGTGAAAAAAACAATCCATTTATACAGCGATTAAAAGAAGCCGACGATAAGTTGTATTACGAAATGTTAGAACACGGGAGAAGGAATATTGCACTTTTAACTATAGCTCCAACTGGAACAACTAGTTTAATGACGCAAACTTCTTCAGGAATAGAGCCTGTTTTCATGCCAGTTTACAAACGTAGAAGAAAAGTAAACCCAAACGATAAAAATGTACGTGTTGATTTTGTAGATGAATTAGGTGATTCTTGGGAAGAATATGTGGTATTCCACCACAGATTCAAGCAATGGATGGAAGTCAATGGTTTTGAGGTTTCAGATGATTATGATCAGAAAGAATTGGATGCTATGGTGAAAAAATCGCCTTACTATAAAGCGACTTCTAACGATGTGGATTGGATGAGTAAAGTAAGCATGCAAGGCGCAGTGCAAAAATGGGTGGATCATTCCATTAGCGTTACTATTAATTTACCAAACGATGCTACTGAAGAATTAGTTGGACAATTGTATCTAGAAGCATGGGAAGCGGGCTGTAAAGGTGTAACGGTTTATAGAGATGGTTCACGTTCTGGTGTGTTAATTTCAAACGAAGAAAAGAAGGATGAAGAGCAAGAAACTTTAACGACATTTCCAACAAAACGACCTCAAGTGTTAGAAGCAGATGTGGTTCGTTTTCAAAACAACAAAGAAAAATGGATTGCTTTTATTGGTTTGATTGAAGGAAAGCCTTACGAAGTATTTACAGGTTTGGCAGACGATGAAGATGGTATTTTAATACCACGTTGGGCAAACAAAGGACTCATTATTAAGAACAGAAACGAAGATGGGACGTCTCGTTACGATTTTCAATATAAAAATATTAGAGGTTACAAAACTACTATTGAAGGTTTATCACATAAGTTTAATCCGGAATTTTGGAATTATGCAAAACTTTTTTCAAGTACTTTGCGTCATGGTATGCCAATCGATAAAATTGTCGATTTAATCAATAGTTTACAACTGGATAACGAGTCTATAAACACATGGAAGAATGGTGTGGTTCGTGCGCTAAAACGTTATGTAGAAGATGGTACACAAGTTAAAGGACAAACCTGTACAAATTGTAGTTCAATAAATTTAATTTACCAAGAAGGCTGCTTGACTTGTAAAGATTGCGGTTCTTCTAAGTGTGGATAGTTTTATTTTGTTTTTAATACTTCAGGAAACACATTCGGATCAAAATCCCAAAGAATCGGAAGTAAATAGTAGGTGATAATGGTAATTAAAATGACACTTATGATGTTCATAAAAATCCCTGTTCGCATCATATCAGGTATTGTCAAATAGCCAGAACCGAATACGATCGCATTTGGAGGTGTTGCTACAGGAAGCATAAACGCACATGACGCAGCAACTGTTATCCCGACCATTAAGGTGAAAGGATGAATATCTAAAGCAAGTGCGATTGGAGCCATTATTGGCAGTAACATAGCAGTTGTTGCCAAGTTTGATGTGATTTCTGTTAGAAAGTTAACTGCTAGTATTAAAACAAATAGTAATGCAAATAATGGTAGGTGCTCAAATTGAGTGATTTGAGTGCCAATCCATTCTGCTAATCCACTTGTTTTAAAGCCTTCAGCCAAAGCGAGTCCACCGCCAAAAAGCAATAAAATTCCCCAAGGTAATTTTACGGCACTTTCCCAATTAATAATCTTTTTCTCAGTTCTATTTTTGGTTGGAAGTATAAACAAAATCGTTGCACTTGCCATTGCAATAATAGTATCATCAATATCAGGAATGAGTTTTGAAAGAAGAAAAGAACGTGTTATCCATAAAAAAGCTGTTGCACAAAAAACGATTAAGACTGTTTTTTCTTCATAGCTAACCTTACCTAGGTTTTTAAGTAATCTTTTTATTTCGGCTTTTCCGCCAGGGAAGTCTTTTTGTTTGAATTTAAAAGCAAAATTGGTTAAATATTTCCAGCAGATAAAAAGTAACAAGATTGATAATGGTAGACCATAAATAATCCATTTAGAAAAGGTCATTTCAATATTATACTGCTCTTCTAAAATTCCAGCAAAAATCAGATTAGGTGGAGTTCCTATCAAAGTTGCAATTCCACCAATTGAAGCGCTATAGGCAATGGCTAGCATTAATGCTTTCCCGAAAATTTCATTTTCATCTGCCTTAGTGTCAGGATTGTCTTTTAGCTGTATTATTATTGCCATTCCTATTGGCAGCATCATTACTGTGGTGGCTGTATTTGAAATCCACATGCTTAAAAAAGCAGTAGCGACCATAAACCCTAATATAATTTTACTAACACTTGTTCCAATAAAGTTAATAACCGTGAGTGCAATACGTTTATGTAAATTCCATTTTTCAATAGCTATAGCAAGCGTAAATCCACCAATATATAAGAATACGTATTTATGTCCGAAAGCAGCTGTAGTTGTGCTCAGTTCCATAGCTCCAGTAATTGGAAACAAAATAATGGGAAGCATTGCTGTAACAGCAATTGGAACCACTTCAAGAATCCACCAAACAGCCACCCAAAGCGTGGTTGCTAAAACAGCAACTCCTTCTGAGGATAAATCTTCAGGCTTAAAAAAAAGAAGTGTTAGAGTAAATAAGAAAGGACCTAAAATAAGCCCAAATTGTTTTAAGATGTTGTTTCGCATTGGTTAGTTATGATAATGCAAAATACAATTTTATTAATAAAAAATTATTATAAACTACCTTCGCTTAAATATTTGTAATCTTCAAGTTCAATAATATTACCAATGAGTTTGGTTGATCCATTTTTCAATAAATAAATTTCATCTGAAGATTCTATAATATTTCTATAAAAATGATCTGTAATAATAATGGCCTTTTTTGTTTTTTCTTCATCAATGAGTGCACTTATCTTTTCGATATGTAAAGGTGCCAAATGTGAAAAAGGTTCATCTAACAAGACTATTTTACTAGCACTTTTGAGCACAATGTAAGTTTCAACCAATCGCAATTGACCACCAGATAATTGGGTTGCTTTGTAGGTTTCAAGAAGGATGAATTCTTTAAAAATTTTAATGAAACCCTTCCAATTTACCTCATACATTTTAAAGATATTTTTTAATGTGAGGTTTTTCGGAATTAAAGAATGCTGGGGTAAATACTTAACTAAATTGGTTTGATATAGTGGTTTTATAACAGGCTCATTGTCAACACGAACTAACTTGTATTTCGGTTTTAACGACCCAAATACAATTTGCATCAAACAACTTTTTCCACAGCCATTGCTTCCTAAAATGCCTGTAACTTTTCCAGTTTCAGCTTTTAGGTAGATACCATTTAAAATCGTTTTGTCTTTAAAGTAAAGTTCTACATTGTCAATTTCTAATACCACGTTATATATATTCAGTTATAAGTATAAGATAGCCTATAGTTATAAAAATATCAATAAAAAACATCACCGAAAACAATATAATCGATGAAATACCCAAGTTATTGTAAAAAATCAATTTTCGTCTTGCACTTGTTTCATTCACAAAATACCAAACAAAAATTGTGAGCATTAATTTGGTAATGATTGCAGAAACAATGAAGGGATTTACGATTGTTAGCGCAATATTTACCAAAAACGACCAAATTACAAAAGGTTTGTAAAATGCAAGGATAGTCAGGAGTTTTTGCATACTGTACCTTTAACGCTGTTAATGAGGAAATATTTTTGATTGTTAATATGTTGAAATAGTATCTTATTAACAATTGATAAATTATCGTATTTTTGCCACACA
>CALGIH010000384.1 GCA_937916035.1 uncultured Lacinutrix sp. | reverse complement strand
CTTGATGAACTTGATCAGGATGAAGGAGTCTATGTGATTAAATTGTTAGATTCAGAGACCACATCTGATATTTTGATGGAGCTTGATGAAGACATTCGTGAAAAAGTTCTTCAAAATTTATCTGCAAAGGAAATTGCCGAAGAAATAGAAGAATTAGATACAGATGATGCTGCTGATATGATTTCGGAACTTCCTGAAGATCGTCAGCTAGAAGTAATCTCTAACATAGTAGATGCAGAACATAAAGCTGAAATTGAAGAATTATTAGCTTATGATGAAGACACAGCTGGTGGACTCATGGCAAAAGAATTGGTAAAAGTTTATGAAACCTGGACAGTTGCTGGTTGCATGCGCAGAATTAGAGGTCAAGCCAAAGACGTTACACGAGTGCATTCTATTTATGTAGTTGATAAGCAAGATAAACTTATTGGTCGTTTGTCGTTAAAGGATTTAATAATTGCTAAAAGCGATCAAAAAATAGCTGAAATTTCAAACTCAAGTGTAGATTTTGTTAACGTGCATGATGATGTTGAGGAAGTTGCCAAAGTAATGCAAAAATACGATCTAGAGGCCATTCCAGTAGTGGGTGATAACCAGGTGCTTTTAGGACGAATCACAATTGATGATATTGTTGATGTCATGAAAGAAGAAGCCGAAAAAGATTATCAATTGGCGGCTGGTATTACTAGTGATGTAGAGCATGATGACAGTATCTTAGACTTAACAAGAGCTAGATTGCCTTGGTTGTTTTTAGGCTTAATTGGTGGTATTGGAGCATTTATTATCATGGAAGGCTTTCAAGAAGCATTCGATAAATATGCGGTGTTATTCTTTTTTACTCCACTAATAGCAGCGATGGCTGGAAATGTAGGTGTGCAATCGAGTGCTATTATAGTGCAAGGTTTAGCTAATGACGATGTAAAAGGAAGTGTAAATAGCAGATTAATTAAAGAAATGTTACTTGCAGCGCTAAATGGTGTTATTCTTGCTGTTTTCCTGTTTTTATTTGTTTGGCTTTACAAAGGAGAAATTGATAAAGCCATAGCTATCTCAGTCTCTTTAGTAGCAGTTATTATTATTGCAGGTTTAATAGGGACTTTTGTGCCATTATTTTTAAATAAACGAGGTATTGATCCAGCAATTGCAACAGGTCCATTTATCACTACAAGTAATGATATTTTGGGCATCTTACTATATTTTTGGATTGCGAAAATGATACTTGGAATTTAACTTCAAAAAGACACTATCAACTTATGAAACCTATTAATATCAGCGAAAAATTCACAAAATTTTCAAAGCATTGGCATCCGCATAAAATCGCGATAGTAGATAATATGCAAATTATTTTGGCAAAGCTAAAAGGTGAATTTGTTTGGCATAGTCATGAAGATGAAGATGAGTTATTTCAGGTTGTTAAAGGAACTCTGTATATGCAGTTTAGAGACCGAACTGAAGTTGTTAAAGAAGGTGAAATTATTGTGGTCCCTAAAGGTGTTGAACATAATCCGCAAACAAAGAATGATGAAGAAGTTCATGTCCTTTTGTTTGAAAAATCATCAACGGCACATACTGGAAATGTAGAGCATGAAAAGACTCAAACTTATTATCCGAAAATATAATTAGAAAAGAATACTTTCCTTACTAAGGGAAGGTGTATTCAGTTTGATAAAACTGAATACGGAAGGGTAAGAAAAAGATTGTATTTTTATCGAACTAAACTTAAATAAAATTCCTGCTACCGCAGGAAGTAAACATGAAAATCCTTCACCTAGATACCAACCATCCTCTGTTGATCAATCAGCTTAATGAATTAGGTTTCATTAATCATGAAGATTATACGTCTTCTAAAGCCGAAATTGAGCAAAAAATTCATGAATATGATGGTTTTATTATTAGAAGTCGTTTTTCTATAGATAAGAAATTCTTAGATGCAGCTACAAGCATGAAATTCATAGGTAGAGTTGGAGCAGGATTGGAAAATATTGATTGTGAGTATGCAGAATCAAAAGGTATTTATCTTATTACAGCTCCAGAAGGAAATAGAAATGCTGTAGGTGAACATTCTTTAGGCATGCTATTATCGCTATTCAATAAGCTCAACAAAGCTGATAGAGAAGTAAGGGAAGGTAAATGGTTGCGTGAAGATAATCGCGGTATTGAACTAGATGGAAAGACGGTTGGATTGATTGGCTATGGAAATATGGGAAAAGCCTTTGCAAAAAAACTAAGAGGTTTCGATATTCACGTGTTGTGTTATGATATCAAGCCAAATGTTGGAGACGAAAACGCCAAACAAGTTTCATTAAAAGAGCTTCAAAATAAAGTAGATATACTTAGCTTACATACACCACAAACACCATTAACTACGAATATGGTTAACATGGAATTCATTAATCACTTCACAAAATCATTTTGGTTAATAAATACAGCTAGAGGGAAAAGTGTTGTATCGTCTGATTTAGTTTTAGCTTTAAAATCTGGAAAAATATTAGGAGCAGGATTAGATGTTTTGGAATATGAAAAAGCGTCTTTTGAAAATTTATTCAAAACTGATGTTACATCGAACGCAATGCAAATGCCAGAAGCATTTCAATATTTAATAAGAGCTGAAAATGTTTTACTAACTCCTCATGTCGCTGGTTGGACTTTTGAAAGCAAAGAAAAACTGGCTCAAACTATTGTAAGTAAAATTAAACTAAAATTTTGCTAACTTTATGAGATTTCTAATTCATAAGTTATGGAATACAATGCAACATCTCCTGAAGACTATATCAGTCAAGTTCCAGAAGAACATCAAGACATTTTAAAAAAGTTAAGAAAAGTAATAAAGCAAAATCTGCCAAAAGGTTTTGAAGAAGGCATACAATATGGAATGATTGGATATTATGTGCCTCATAGTATGTATCCAGATGGCTACCATTGCACACCATCAGAGCCTTTACCATTTATGAGTTTTGCATCTCAAAAAAACTCGGTAAACTTATACCACATGGGCATTTACGCAAAACCAGAATTACACGATTGGTTTGTAAATGAATACCCAAAGCATTGTAAAAGAAAGCTCGATATGGGGAAAAGCTGTATGCGTTTTAAAAAGTTAGATGAAATTCCTTTTGATTTGATAGCAGAACTAACAACTAAAATGAGTGTGGACGAATGGATCCAGATTTATGAGGATGCATACAAAAACAAAAAATAATTCTGTAACAAAAAATCATTGATAAAGCCTTAATTGTTGCAAGTGAAAAAGAAGGCTTTTGGACCTTGCAAGCAGGAATTTTCTCAACAAACAAACCAAGCATTCAATTGCATGAAAACTGTGGGTTTAGAATTGTTGGAATCAGAGAAAAAATCGGACAGTTACATGGCATTTGGTATGATAATATTTTGATGGAACGACGGAGTAAAATAATAAACTAAATATTTAAATTCCTTCCCTTGTTTTAAGGGAAGGTGGTTTTTGCTCATAAAAGAGCAAAAGACGGAAGGGTTAATAATTAAAAAGATTCCTGCTAAAGTTTATCTTGAGCAGAGTCGAAAGACAGGAAATAGTTATGAAAAACATACTTGTATTATGCACAGGAAACTCCTGTAGAAGCCAAATGGCTCATGGTTATCTTAATCATTTTTTAGACAACAGAAAAGTAAACGTTTATAGCGCAGGAATTGAAACACATGGGATAAATCCTGGAGCTGCAGCCATCATGAAAGAAGATAATATTGACATCTCC
>CALGIH010000383.1 GCA_937916035.1 uncultured Lacinutrix sp. | reverse complement strand
AAGACATTGGTGCTTGTTGTCTTACCACAGATAATATTTCAGAAATTATTGAAATGGTAATTTCTTGAGGCGTTTCAGCTCCAATATTTAATCCAGCAGGACCATAAATGTTTTCAATAAAAGAGTCTTCAACATCAGGACAGTATTCTATAAATTGAGACAGTAACTTTTCTCGACGTTTTGATGGCCCTAAAAGGCCTAAATAAGCTGGTTTTGTATCTTTTAATTCTAGTAAATATTTAAGGTCATTGGCAAAATTATGAGACATGACTACAATAGCTGTTTCTTCATCAATCGAATTTAATTCGAGAGTATCTGGAGATACAGAATAGAAAGCCGTAGCACCAGGAAAATTTTCAATGGTTTTAGATTCTAAAGGGCCAGAAATTATGGTGACTTCCCAGCCATTATAACTCGCCAATAGACATAACTGAACAGCATCATGTTCTGCTCCAAAAATCATCAACTTAAAACAAGGTGGTAAATGTTCAGAGAACAGAGAAAGATTAGTTTCTTTCTCTGAAAAATGAGATAACTGAAATGAAGTATTTTTAAACTGAATAGTGCTTCCTAATCCTTCAAAAACCCCTTCTTCTTTTCTGTAATTGGACTGAATATAAAAAGAAGCTCTTTTCTCCAAACAAGTGTTAAATGCAGTAATACAATCGTTACTTGGTTGAAATAGTTCAATTAATATATATAAAACGCCTTCACAACCTAAACGATATCGACCATCATAAGTCATCATTTTAGATTGCCCAGTTTGAAACACAGATTGAGATTGTCTCAAAATATCTTTTTCAACACAACCTCCACTAACTGCACCAATCATTTTATCGTTTTCAAGAACAAGCATGCGAACACCGGGTTTTCTATATGAAGAACCATCGAGAGCCACAACAGTTGCCAATACAGATTTTAATCCATTCTGTTTGGCATAAATTGAAGTTTCAACAATATGCTTGAATTCGTGAGTCATATAACCTTAATAGAATTAACCAATAATTTTTTCAGGTTGGTAATGCTTCATATAAGGCTGTTTTAATAAACGTTGTCCAGTTGCTGCATAAATGGCATTAGCAACAGCACCTCCAACAGGAGGAAGAGTTGGTTCACCTAAACCAGTTGGAGCAATATCGTTTTTAACAAAATGCACATCTACCTGAGGCGTTTGATGCATTCTTATTAATTGATATGAGTTGAAATTATTGGACTGTGGAATGCCTTCACTAAATGTCAATTCGCCATACATAGAGTGTCCAATACCATCTATAACTCCACCAACAACTTGGTTTGTAGCTCCAAGAGGATTCACCACTATTCCACAATCTACAGCACAAGTCACTTTTTTCACAACAGGATAGCCATTTTCCATTTCAATGTCTGCTACTTCTGCGACATGAGTGTTATGACAATAATAAACGGCAAAACCTTGGTAAACACCTTCAGCAGTTTTTCCCCAATTTGATTTTTCAACAACTAAATCAATAACACCTTCTAATCGTTCAGGACTGTATTGAATTTGCTCATCTGTAGTGCCTTTTACTTTTTGTAATAAATCTTTATGCAATTGAATACGATCTACTTGCATTAATTCTGCCAATTCATCAAAGAAACTTTGTTCAGCTGAGGCTAAGAAATTTGTATAAGGCGCTCTCCATGCTCCTGTAGTAATATTACTTTGATAGCTCGCAGTATCTACTTGATAATTCTCAATGGCTCCAGCAGGAAAGAAGTTAGGAATTAAGCCATACATATTATTATTAATAGCAGCTTCTTTTAAATGATAACCTGTAAGTTTTCCATCTTTAACTGATGCTGCAATTCTATATTTTATTGCAGGTCTATAAATTCCTGCTGTCATATCATCTTCTCTTGAGAACACAACTTTTACTGGCTTTTTAGCTAAGTGTGAAACTTCGGCAGCTTCCAAAGCGAAATCACCATAAAGTCGTCGCCCAAATCCGCCACCCATTCTTGTCATTTCAAGCGAAACTTCACTCACATCTCTACCTAACATACTAGCAACTCCAGCTGCTGTTCCAGCAGGTGTTTGTATTGGACCAGCCAATTCAATTTTATCAGTAGTTACGTTAGCAAAGAAATTCATTGGCTCCATGCAATTGTGTGGCAAGAAAGGTGATTCATAAACGCGATCTAAAACAGTGTCTGCCTCAGCAAATGCTTTCTTAACATCACCATCTTTACGTCGCGTATCAAATTCATTTCCGTTTAGAATACCCAATAATTGTTCATCATGAAAAGCAGTGCTTTCGGCTTTACTATCTTGATTCCATTCTGCTTTTAAAGCTTTCTTACCTTTCATTGCAGCCCAAGTACTTGTTGCTAAAACAGCAACCTTATCTCCAAACTTAATAACGTTTGTGACACCATTGACGCTTTTTGCACTTGTATCATCAAATGAAGTGAGTTTTTGACCAAAAGCAGGAGGTCGCAAAACGGAAGCGTAAAGCATGCCGTCTACTTTATAATCCAAACCAAAAAGAGGTTTCCCAGTGATTATTTCATCGATATCAACATTGCCTTTTCCTTTTCCAATTATGGTAAAGTCTTTTATGTCTTTTAAGGTTACATTCTCTGGAACTTCTAATAATGAAGCTTCTTTAACCACTTCACCATAACCCAATTTATCTCCATTGGAATTTGTGATAATTCCATTTTTTGTTTTGCATTCAGATGGAGAAATTCCCCATTTTGCTGCTGCTGCATTTACTAACATTTGCCTTGCAGTTGCACCAGTTTGTCGTAAAGGTTCCCAGCCATGTCTTAGTGACTGACTTCCACCAGCTACTTGTCTAGAATAGTTTTTTGTATCTAAAACGCCTTGAGCAACATGAACATCTTCCCAAGCAACATCTAATTCTTCAGCAATTAACATTGGCATTGATGTTTTTACACCTTGGCCAATTTCAGGATTCGGAGAAAAAATTGTCACTTTTCCGTCATCAGAAATTTTAATAAAAGCATTAAAATCGTTGAAATTTAAAAGACTTAAATCTACAGGAGGTTTAACATCTTCCTTGCATGCTGTGAATAAGTTAAATCCGATAAGCATGCCACCACTAGCTAATGCTGAGGTTTGCAAAAACGATCTTCTACTGAAATTTATTTTATTTGTAGTTTCCATTGGGTTCATCTTTTAACTTAAATTATTAGCGGCAACTTCAATTGCTTTTTCAATACTATTGTATGAAGCACATCTGCAAATATTTCCTTGCATTGCAGTACGAATATCTGATTTTGTCGGATTCGGATTGTTTTTCAAAAAAGCAGAAGCAGTCATAATTTGTCCTGCTTGACAATAACCACATTGCGGCACGTCAATTTCTTTCCAAGCTTCTTGAACAGGATGATCACCATTCTCAGAAAGACCTTCAATGGTAGTGATTTCCATCCCTTGTAAATTAGAAACTAAAAGTGAGCAGCTGCGTGTTGCATTCCCATTAATATGAACTGTGCATGCGCCACATTGTGCGATTCCGCATCCAAATTTTGTTCCTACAAGATCAATATGATCTCTTAAAACCCATAGTAAAGGTGTATCGGAATCTGCTTCAACTGAATGCAGTTTCCCATTAATTTTCAAGTTATACGTTGGCATAATTAGTGTTTTTAAAACGTACGCTTTTAAAAAGCGACGCGAAGTTTACTACCGTCTCTAAAGGTACTAAAAAAAGAAATTCACGCAAGGGTTTAATAAAGAAAT
>CALGIH010000382.1 GCA_937916035.1 uncultured Lacinutrix sp. | reverse complement strand
AGGCAATTAGTCATGGCTACATTAATGAAGGTTCTCAGAAAATTGAGCAATTGGTCTCATTTATTAACGATTTTAAAAAATCAACCTTACGAGATGATGCACTTTATGAATTAGGAAATTCGTATGTAAAATTAAACGAAGTTGATAAGGCAATGCGAATGTATGACCAACTCAACAGTGAGTATCGTGCAAGTCCGTACGTCTCAAAATCTATTTTAAGACAAGGTTTGGTGTATTATAATTCAGGTAAAAACGAGTTAGCTTTGGATAAGTTTAAGAATGTTGCAAATAATTATCAAGGCACTCCAGAAGCTGTTCAGTCTGTGGCGACAGCGCGTTTAATATATATTGATTTGGGTCGTGTTGATGAATATGCCAATTGGGTAAGAACCTTAGATTATGTAGATGTGACAGATGCTGACTTGGACAATACTACATATGAAGCTGCCGAAAAACAATATTTAGCAGGCAATACAATTAGAGCTATCAAATTGTTTAATTCGTACTTAAATGAGTTTTCAAATGGCCTTCACGCTTTAAATGCACATTACTATTTAGCGCAATTGTATTACAAAGAAGATTTAAAAAGTAATGCGATTCCTCATTTTGAATATGTAATTAGCAGGCCAAGTGGAGAATACACTGAGCAAGCATTAACCAGATTGGCTGAAATTTATTTAAATAATGATAAATGGTCAAATGCGATGCCGGTATTAGAACGACTAGAAAACGAGGCCCAATTTCCGCAGAATGTGGTATTTGCCCAATCTAATTTAATGAAAGCACATTATCAGGCTAAAGATTATGCTAAAGCCGTGGCATATGCTGAAAAAGTATTGACGAATTCTAAGGTAGATAAAAATGTTAAGAGTGATGCACACGTAATTATTGCACGTTCAGCCATGAAGACTGTAGACGAAGCAAAAGCAAAATCTGCTTATTCAGAAGTTGAGAAAATTGCATCTGGCGAACTAGCAGCCGAAGCTCTTTATTTTAATGCCTATTTCAAAAATAAAGAAGGGAATCATAAAGCGTCTAATACAGTAGTTCAAAAATTAGCAAAAGATTACTCAGGGTATAAATATTATGCTGCAAAGGGATTGGTTATTATGGCAAAGAACTTTTATGCCTTAGATGATGCCTATCAAGCAACCTATATTTTAGAGAGTGTAACGAAAAATTTCGCAGAGTTTAATGATGTTGTAGATGAAGCAAAAGCTGAATTAAAACGTATTAAAACTGAACAGTCAAAAACAAATGCATCAGTAGTAACCAAAGACGGGAATTAAAATCAAAAAACGAATGTTGCGCTGTCCATTTTCAGCAAAACAAACAAATCATAACGTATGATAATTAAAAGAAATCAATCAGCATTTGCAGCACTAGTATTATTTACCTCATTTGCGTTTGCTCAAGAATCTAATAGAACAACCAAAGACACAATTAACACTGAAGTTGTTAACGTTGTTAAGCCTTACACACCAACAATTTCTGATGCTTTTAAGGTAAAGGAAATTCCTTCGTTGGATGATGAAGTAACCGAAAGCAGAAAAGAAGTTAAATATAATATTTTTTCAATTCCGGTAGCTTCAACTTTTACACCAGCAAAAGCAACTGCAGCAGCAGTTGATAAGACAGAACCAGTTAAATTGTATGATAACTATGCCTCATTTGGTGTTGGTTCTTATACTAGTTTTTTAGGTGAAGTTTACTTAAATCATGCCATAAACAGTATGGAAAGTGTTGGTGGTTATGTAAGTCATCATTCATCACAAGGTGGTATTGATGGTGTGATTCTGAACGATGATTTTTCAGACACAAAATTCAATGCAAATTACTCAAAAAAATTGCGTGATTATTCGTGGAATGTAGATGCAGGAGCAAGACATCAGATTTATAATTGGTATGGTTTACCTGAAGGCTTTGATGAAATGGCAGTTTCAGAAATAGATCCTCAACACACCTATTTCACATTCGATTTTGGCGGTGAAATTAAGTTTGATGATCGGATTATTAATGAAGGAAGAATGCGTTTTCGTCGTTTTGCTGATGATTTTGATTCTGGCGAAAACAGATTCACATTTAGCACAAACGTTGATATTCCTTTAAATGATGGCGACTTGAACACTACTTTTAAATTCGATTATCTAGGAGGTACATTTCAACGAAGTTTATTTGAGAATGAACAGGTGAACTATGGTAATTTTCAAGTTGGAGTGATTCCAAGTTATCAAATTTTAGAAGATGATTTAACAGTAAATCTTGGTGTGTCTGCATTTTATTTAAATGATACTGAAGCGAGTAAGAGTAAATTCTATATTTTCCCCAAAGTAACAGCTTCATATCGTTTGGTAGACGAAATATTAATCACGTATGGAGGTATTGAAGGTGATTTAATTCAGAATTCTTATTACGATTTTGCAATACAGAACCCGTTTGTGTCACCAACACTTTTCATTATGCCAACTGACCAACAATACAATGCGTATGTTGGATTGAAAGGTAAGTTGTCTAACAATATGAGTTATAATATTAGAGGGAATTATAAAGCTGAAAATAATAGTGCTTTGATAAAATCTAATCCAGCACAAATTGGTGAATCTGAAAATTACCAGCACGGAAATTCTTTTGGTGTTGCTTATGATGATGTTAATATTTTTAGTGTCTTTGGAGAAATTAATGTTGATGTTAATAGAAACTTTAACTTAGGAATTAAGGCTGAATACTTTACCTACACGACAGAAGATGAAGCCGAAGCATGGAATCGTCCAGATTTTGAAGCCTCCTTGTTTATGGATGTTCAGTTTGATGAGCATTGGTTTGCTGGAGCTAACCTATTTTATGTTGGAGAACGTATGGATCAAATGTTTGTCATAGATCCTTTGGTGAATTCATCACCAATGACAGTTACTCTTGAAAGCTATTTTGATGCCAATGCACATTTAGGTTACAGAATAAACGATCAGTGGTCTGTATATGCTAAAGCCAATAACATAGCAAATCAAGATTACAAACGTTGGATGAATTATCAAGTTCAAGGCATCCAGTTTTTAGCTGGAACTACCTATAAGTTTGATTTCTGACGAAGTGATTCTGAATTTAGTTCAGAATCTCATAAGGAAAAACTGAGATTGAACTAAAGATTAAAAATCTTTAAAAACAAAAGCGTTCTATATGGAGCATTTTTTTTGATATTTAAAATTAATGAATTAATGAATTAATGAATTAATGAATTCGTGAATTTTCGATTTCGCAGAAATGACAAAAAGCGATTAACTTAATCGGGCCAAATAATCAAAATGCTCACCTTCAGAAACTAGTTAACATTTTAACTATACAGAATTACAAGCAGTTTGCAAGGTGTTAAAATCAAGGTACAACCATTTCATTGGTTGTTCTTTTTCGCCTTTGTAGCTCAAAAAATAATCAAGTTCTCCATAGTAAGCATTATTAGCATCTTGCCAAATACCACCATCTCCATCCTCATACATGTATTTGATATCAGAAGAGTCAATGAGGATTTGTCCTCCAGAATTAAGTAATGATTTTAAATGTTTTAAGTAAGTTGAAACATTTTTTAGTTCTTGAAAAATCCCTGTACCATTCATCAATAAAAGGATCGTGTCAAAGGATTCGGTTTCATCCAACACATTTAAAACCTCACCATGTTTTACACCCCGTCGTTTGGTGACTTCAATAGCTCCTTCAGAAATATCGATGGCTTTTATTTCAATTCCCTTGTCTTGTAAATACAAGCTATGACTACCAGAACCGCAACCAACATCAAGTACTTTTCCTTTTACAAGTTTTAGAGCTTTTTGCTCAAGCTTTGGCATTTCTTTAAAACTTCTAAATAAATAAGCAAGAGGTAATTCATCTTCATCAGAAATACTGGTTGAAGTAATAATGTTTTCAGGCAATGAGCCTGTCGAAATGCCGTTTTGGTAATCTAATAATGCTTTTCCGAATACATCTTTCATACAAATACTCTATTTTTACACAATGCAAGACGTTATAAATAATCTTCCAAAGCTGGCCAAAGATAAGCATAAGGAAAACAAATCCTTTTTTGCAAAGCTTAAAAAAAAGCCACCAAAGCAATTAGACTATTTGATGCAAGATTTGCACGAGGAAGAATTTAAACGTACAGATTGTTTGGAATGTGCCAATTGTTGCAAAACAACAGGGCCTTTATTTACAAATAAGGATATTCAGCGCATTGCGAAATTCTTCAAGATGAAAGTACATCAATTTACGGAACGCTATTTGAGGTTAGATGAAGACAATGATTTTGTGTTGCAAAGTGTGCCTTGCACATTTTTAGGAGCTGATAATTACTGTTCTATTTATGAGGTGAGACCAAAAGTATGCAAAGAGTTTCCGCATACAGACAGAAAGAAGTTTCAACAAATATCAAACTTAACCTTAAAAAATGTTGCGATTTGTCCTGCAGCTTATAACATTGTAGAAGCTATGAAAAAACGAATTCAATCTTAACTAAACTATCAATGAAAAAATTAGTTTTACTTTTTACTTTCGTTATAATGTCGGCTAATTTTTGTAATGCACAAGATTGGTTTACTTCTATTGATATTGCCACAAGATTAGCACTAGTGCAAGATAAAATGTTATTTGTGGTATGGGAAGAATCATTTGATTATGCTTATCCTTTAACCTATATCACTGATAATGGAGATTTAGAGATTGTTGATATATCAAAAGACAAAAGCTTGGATGCTACAATTTGGGAATATTTTATTCCTGTGCGACTTCAAGAGGCTGAGTATGAAGAACTATCAAAAAATACTGAGAAACGAAGAGCTAATTATATTGCGAAACTGAATGATGATAGCATTAAAATAATGGATGCAAATAAGAATATTTTAAATGTAAAAGTATCTACAGAATTCGGGCAAAACCTTTCTTCATTAATTAAAAATTATGCTCTTAGAACAACATTTATTAAGCACGATTTAATAAATTATTCACAACAAGAAAATTTTACAACAGCTTTTAATTTGGGTTCTAAATACATTGACTTCGCTTTATTTGTAGAAAAGGATGCCAGATCCGAAATTATAGAATTGGCAAATATTTATTTTGATGAAGCAAGAAATTATTTAGCTAATAGTGCTGAAGATAATAAAGAAGTGTATTTACAAAGAATAGATTTATTAAACATAAATGAGGATTTGGTTTTAGACAATGCCAGAAGAGCCCTCAGGTTTTTAAAAAGAACTGACGGGATTGAAATTCTCGAAGCTAACAAATCGTTATATAATTTCTTAAATTATGCTGCTTTTATGCTATTAAAAGACGAAGAAAAAGCTGCTCTATATAAATCAGAGCTTTCTGAAGTCGACTTGAAGAAAACAGAATTAATCTTAAATATTAATAATTAAAAATTTTGGAATCATTATTAAATTACTTTGAAACTATTCCTTCTCAACATAGAGCTATCATTGTTATAGGTGGATTAACCTTTTTCTGGTTATTAGAAGGAGGACTTCCTTTGTTTAAGTTCAAGTACAATAAGTGGCGACATGCTGCACCAAATATTTTCTTTACCATCACGACCATCATAATCAATTTTGCTTTGGCTTTTTTATTGTTAAAATCTGCCGATTATGTAATGGCAAATGATATTGGTATTCTTAATTGGCTGCCTGAACTACCAATATGGTTATACATTGTGATTGGTATTTTATTAATGGATTTTGTTGGTGCTTATGTACCACATTTTATAGAGCATAAAGTAAAACCTTTATGGATGATTCATTTAGTGCACCACACAGATCATAAGGTTGATACCACAACAGCGAATAGACACCATCCTTTAGAGAGTGTTATTCGCTATTCATTTACCTTAATTGGAGTATTTATTATTGGAGCTCCAATAGGTAT
>CALGIH010000381.1 GCA_937916035.1 uncultured Lacinutrix sp. | reverse complement strand
TTACCTACATTTTAATGCAGCAGCATTAGTTGATGCTGCAAAAGGCTATGAAGCACAATTAGATTCAGGAGCAAAGATGCTAGTGTCTCTTGCTGGAGCTATGAGTACAGCTGAATTAGGTAAAAGTTTTGCCGAAATGATTCGTCAAGATAAAGTGCATATTATTTCTTGTACAGGCGCAAACCTTGAAGAAGATATTATGAACCTAGTAGCACATTCACATTATAAACGTGTTCCAAATTATCGTGATTTAACACCTCAAGATGAATGGGATCTATTAGAAAAAGGACTCAATAGAGTTACTGATACTTGTATTCCTGAGCATGAAGCTTTCAGGCGTTTACAAGAACATATTCACAAAATATGGAAAGATGCCGAAGCTAAAGGTGAACGTTATTTGCCACATGAATATATGTACAAAATGTTATTATCTGGAGTTCTTGAGCAGTATTATGAGATTGACTTAAAAGACTCTTGGATGTATGCTGCAGCCGAAAAGAATTTACCAATAGTGTGTCCTGGTTGGGAAGATAGCACCATGGGAAATATTTTTGCGAGTTATGTGCTTAAGGGTGAATTGAAAGCAAGTACCATAAAATCCGGTATTGAGTATATGACCTTTTTAGCAGATTGGTACACCGATAATTCTAAAAAAGGAATAGGATTCTTTCAAATAGGAGGCGGAATTGCAGGCGATTTTCCTATATGTGTAGTGCCAATGCTTTATCAGGATATGGAACGTACTGATACGCCATTTTGGAGTTATTTTTGCCAAATAAGCGATTCAACAACAAGTTATGGCTCTTATTCTGGAGCAGTACCTAATGAAAAAATCACTTGGGGAAAGTTAGATATTAATACACCAAAATTTATTATTGAAAGTGATGCAACTATAGTTGCGCCTTTAATTTTTGCTTATCTTTTAGGCATGTAAATCATAATATATTTTCAAATTAAAAAAATGAAAAATAGAAACGACAATCTAAAACGTGTTATCGTTGATTTTAAGAAATTAACGCCTGAAATATTGGGCTTATTGGTTGGAAAGTATCCTGATGGTTATGATGAAGATCATATTATCAAATTCAGGAATGCTAAAAATGAATTGATTGAAGCTGTACAAGTTGATACAGAAGACACAAAATATTTGATAAAAGTGAGCACCAAATTGATGAAAACCATGGAAAATTATGATGAGGATGATTATGATGATTTTGAAGAAGATGATCCAGATGCAGTTCAAGATCCTGAGGTAGATTCGGATGTGGAGCCATCAGAAGATCCTGCGGATTTGGATTAAAATTTTTATTACAAGGAAGCAGCTGATTTTAAATCATACGAAAACAATTATTACACGTTTTGTTTGAAAATTGTGAAGACATGTTTTTTGAAGAAGTGCATCCATGTGTGCTGAAGCAATTTGACTTAAAAAAAATAAAACCTTGATAAATAAGCACCTTGAGGTTTTATTTGTTGAGGTTTTGATGATTCAGATGCCGATTTTTAATCTATAGAATAGAAAGTTTTAAACCCTTATAATTGTTTGCCTATGAAAACTTCATTCCATTTGTCTTTACCATGTTTAAGCGCAAGAGACACTAAAAATTTTTATGTAGATACTATTGGTGCTTCCGTGGGACGTGCTACACAAAATTGGGTCGATGTTAATTTGTTTAACCATCAATTGACTTTTATCAAAGCATCCAAATTTAATTTCAACAGCCCAAATTATGTGTTCGAAGGTAAAATATTGCCATCGTTTCATTATGGTGTTATTATTGATGTTGATACTTGGGGAAAAATATATGCTAAACTAAATGAACAAAATCTTGAAGTTGTTGATCAAACAACATTCTTAAAAGATAAGAATGGAGAGCATTTGTCTTTTTTTATTAAAGATCCGAATGATTATATGTTAGAATTTAAAAGCTTTAAAGATTCAAGCCAAATGTTTCAATCTTAAAGTTAACAATTATTGATTATTAAATTATTAGACATTAAAATAAGGTAATAGATTAATTTTCCCACACGTAATTCATCAGGATGAAATTACTAAAAGCAACTATCGGACTTGAAGTGGCAAACTTTCGAAGAAAATAAAAACAATTTTCAACGCTTAAATTTTTATCAAAATGAAAACAAAATCAGTTTTAATAGTTAGTTTTTTATTTATGTCTTTTCTAATTCTAACTTCTACGAGACCATTACAAGACACAGAAACCTTTGAAGGAACATTTGATGGTCATGAAGATTATGGCTATAATTTTATTGGTTTAGACGAAGATAAACAAGAGTATACAATGACTTTTCAAGAAATTGAAAAAGCAGCCTTAGAATCTTTTAATTTGGATTCTGATGATTTAATTGGAACTAAATTTATGGTGACTTATAAAACAAAGAAAGAAAGAGTTAAAGATGAAGATGGTTATGAAGAAGATATTGAAACGTATACCATATTGAGGCTTAAAACACTTTAAATTTTATTCTAAAATAGTTGATAAGCCATCTCGAAAGAGTTGGCTTTTTTTGTTTAGTTCTCTAAACTTAAGAAGAGAAGTAAATCTTATTATAGAAAAATTTATGCATGGACATTGGGTTTAAACTTGTGTACAACTCATAGTGTATAAGTTTGTTTTAATACTTCGACAAGCTCAGTAACAGACTTATACACAAGCTTAAACGAAGTTAGTAGTTTTTTCTCACAAAATCAATGTTTTACAGGCTTCAATAATTGTTCTAAATTGCACAAGTAAAAATATTTTTAATGTCAGGCAACCTTTTGCACAACTTTTGCGTCTTTATAAATAGAAGCTAAAATGAATCCACTTTTGAAAGTTATTCAACTTTATAAAAACGAAACGCAGCTAATTAAAAAAGCAGCTAACAACCATCGTGATGCACAGCATACGTTGTATGAGATGCATGCTCCAAAAATGTTGAGCGTGTGTCGTTATTATATAAAAGATGTGCATCAAGCAGAAGAAGTGATGTTGAACGGTTTTTTTAAAGTGTTTACACAACTTAAAACGTTTAAGGCTGAAGGAAGTTTTGAAGGTTGGATAAGGCGCATCATGATCAGAGAATCTATTTCGTTTTTTCGCAAAAAAAAGCGACTAGAGTTTTCAGCAGACAATATGGAGATTTATGAAGAACCAATTAACTATTCTAATACAGAATTTGAGGTTGATGAAATTCAATTACTCATTGATAAACTTCCAGAAGGTTACCGAATGGTATTTAATATGTATGCCATTGAAGGATATAAACACAGTGAGATTGCCGAAATATTTTCTATAGCCGAAAGCACATCGAAATCGCAATTATTTAAAGCAAGAAAGCTGTTACAGCAGCAAATTAAACAACTTAATAAAGCAAGCAATGGCACCAATAAAATTTGAAGAACAACTTAAGGAAAAGCTGGAGCAAAGAAGTATTCAGCCAAGTTCTGACGCTTGGAATAAGCTTAGTGAAAGATTAGATAAAGTTGAAGAAAAGCAAAACAACAAAGGGTTTTGGTGGCTAGGTATTGCCGCGACACTAGTTGGTGTTTTAGTGACTTTAACTTTTATTTTTAAAACGAATACTGAAATTATTGAACCAACTATTGTGGATACAAAAAAGGAAACTATAATTGAAAAACAAGATTTACAAAACTTAGAAGTACTAGGAAACAATGCAGTTGCAATTGAGGAAAATGACAAGAAATCTGACGAGGCTCAACAAAATGACACAAAAACATTAATTATTAAAATGCCTTTAAAAGCAGTAATTATAGAACAACAAGACGCATTAATTCCAAATATAGTTAATGAAACTTTAGCTGAAGTTGATACTGAATTCAACGAAGTAAACAATAAAACTATTGAAACAAAACATGAAATAGTGAGTTTTGAAACTCTAAAAGTAAATGAAGTAGTCGCTCAAATTCAAAAACTTCAACAAGAAAATAAAGAAGTAACTACAGAAGAAATTGATGCGCTTCTAGCAACAGCACAAAAAGAAATCACGATGCAGAAACTTTTTAACGAAGCAACAAAAACCGTTGATGCAGATGCCTTACTAAGATCTGTTGAAGATGATTTGGAGCTAACTTTTAGAGATAAGGTGTTTAGTGCCATAAAATCAGGATATGAAACAGTCAAGACAGCCGTGGTAGAACGCAATAATTAAATAAAAAAAATTTTAAGGGAAGGTGGATTCAATTCCAATAAAGGAATTGAAGACGGAAGGATAATTCATCAATAATCAAAATCAATAAATCATCAAAAAACGAACAGTTATGAAAACAATTACAAAGTATTTAGCAAGCATTATTTTAATAGTTAGCATTGCGATGGCAAATGCTCAGGAGACCACTTCTACAAACAATAATTCTGAGAAAATAGAAATATTAAAAGCGCTTAAAGAAAAAATTAGAACTGAAGAACGTGAGTTTTTAAAAGAAGAGGTAGAAGCTATTAATACGCGTTTTGAAACTAATGAAATTAAAGAAGCTGAGGCTAATCGTTTAAAGAAAGAGGTTGCAAAAAACAGAGCTTTAAATATTGAAAATAGGCTAGCAATTGTAGATAATAAGATAGCGCTTTTAGAACGGAACTCAGATGTGTCAATGGTTTCAAATGATGAAGATGATGTGTTTACTTTTAGAATAGGTAGAAGAGAAAATGATGGAGATGGGTTTATCTATTTTGGAGCAAAACGATATGATAAACCTAGAAAGTATGATAGACGTACAACAAGCGACATGGTTTTAGCTTTCGGACTTAACAATGCCATAGTTGAAGGTGAAAGTTTTGACGAGTCACCTTATAAAATAGGAGGTTCTCGTTTTTTTGAAATTGGCTGGGCATGGAAAACACGTGTGTTTGAAAATTCGAACTTTTTAAGACTTAAATATGGTTATTCCTTTCAAATAAATGGGTTAAAACCAAAAGACAATATGTACTTTGTACAAGATGGTAATGAAACGATGTTAGAAGAATTCCCATCAGAATTAAAAAAAGCAAAACTGTCAATAAGCAATTTAGTGTTTCCTGTGCATTTTGAGTTTGGACCATCAAAACGGATTGACAGAGACACCTATTTTAGGTATTCAACAAGCAATCAATTTAAAATTGGTATTGGTGGTTATACTGGATTTAATATTGGTACCAGACAAAAACTCAAATATTCAATGGATGGAGAGAAGGTTAAGGATAAAATTAAACGCAGCTTTAATGCAACTGGTTTAGTATATGGCTTAAGTGGCTATATAGCTTTTGATGATACTGCATTGTATGTTAAGTATGACTTATCAGCAATATTTGAAGATCAAGCTATAAAGCAAAACAATATTTCTGTTGGTGTACGATTTGATATGGATTAAACTGCTAACTTTTTTTCATGTGAAAAGGGTTCTTAATACGTTAATTAAGAACCCTTTCTAATTCTATAAAAATAGTTTAGAAAGTAAGACCCAAAAAAGGTAGAGCGGCATTGAGGGAATAAACACAAGAATGTTGGTCAAAGAACGCAAGTCTATGGAAGCGCATGGCTTGGGGACAAGAATTGCCTATGCCACCGTTCCTCCTACAGTTGAATATTCGCTCACTAAGAAAGGAAAAAAACTAAAACCAATAGTAGACTCAGTATATCATTGGAGCATGGAATTCAATTATTAGTAATGATTCCTTAAAACTTAAAGACGATTGGCACTCACAAACCTTTGCCCTTGAAAGAATTAAAATTATACATAGACTAGAATTTTTACTAAACAATCCGCCGGATAGTAAACACAAAAAACTATACACTTTTTACAAACGGATGTGCAGAGAAAGACAGCACTTGTTTATATTTCTTTTTAGAGGCGTCTATATAGTTACTTATCTTTATGGAATAAATAAAATATTATGGAACCATTTAA
>CALGIH010000380.1 GCA_937916035.1 uncultured Lacinutrix sp. | reverse complement strand
TAGTTAACTCTTTTAACATAAACGGGATTTTAACTAATTTTTAAAGTTTAATAACAATTTGTTGTTATAAACCTAATAAAGGCGGTACTTTTGCAATCTATCAAAAACTCATTTACGTGTTGGAAGAATCAATAGAATTAGAAGAAACAAAAGCTGGAAAAGATCTTTATAGTTATCAGAAAGAGGCTATTAATAAAATTTTTAAAAGTTTTGAAGAATCTCCTGATGATTATCATTTACTTTATCAATTACCAACAGGAGGAGGAAAGACTGTAATTTTCTCTGAAATCGTTAGGCAATATCTAAAGCACCACAAATCGCGTGTTTTAGTTTTAACACATCGTATAGAATTATGTAAGCAAACTTCGAAAATGCTTACCGAGTTTGGTGTGGTAAATAAGGTTATTAATAGCAAAGCAAAACTTGACGATCAAGACGATTACAGTTGTTTTGTTGCCATGGTTGAAACGTTGAATAATAGATTAAATGACAACGTACTTGATATTTCAGATATTGGCTTGGTTATTATTGATGAAGCACACTACAATTCGTTTACCAAGCTTTTCAAATTCTTTAATAAGTCATTTATTCTTGGTGTAACAGCAACACCTTTAAGCTCAAATATTGAGCTGCCAATGACTGATAATTATGACGAACTTATTGTTGGTGAATCCATTGAATCACTTATAGAAAATAAGTTTTTATCGAAAGCTGAAACCTTTGTTTATAATGTTGGCTTAACATCATTAGTTGTTGGAGCTAATGGTGATTATACTGTAAAATCTTCTGAAGATTTATATACAGACCACGACATGCTTGGCAAACTCGTTGAAGCTTATGAAGAACATTGTAAAGGCAAGAAAACACTGATCTTTAATAACGGAATCAATACGTCGTTGTACGTTTATGATATATTCAGAACAGCAGGTTATTCCGTTGCACATTTAGATAATACGCATTCCAAAAAGGAACGAGCAGCTATATTAAAATGGTTTAAAGATACACCTAATGCGATCTTAACTTCTGTAAGTATTTTAACAACTGGTTTTGATGAACCCACTGTGGAATCCATTATTTTGAATCGCGCTACAAAATCGCTGACTTTATACTATCAAATGATTGGTAGAGGGTCTCGTATTTTAAAGGATAAAAACAAGTTTACAGTTATTGATTTAGGAAATAACTTCCATCGTTTTGGACCTTGGGGAGATGGTTTGGATTGGCAACGTATTTTCAAAAACCCGAGCTATTATTTAGATGGTATTTTAGGTGATGAAGAATTAGAAAACAATTTTCGTTATGAAATGCCAGACGAATTAAGAGCAGAATTCTCTAAGTCTGAAGAAGTCTTCTTTGATGTTAATGAAACCTATGTGGAATCTATACGTAATGGAGAATCGTCAAAAGTGGTTTTAGAGCGTTCCATTGAGCAACATGCTAAAATATGCATTGAAAACAGTGAAGATGTTTATGACGCTATGGATCTAGCCAAAAAACTAGGTGATGATATCGATTTTAGAGTACATCGTTACACCAAATGTATTTGTAAAAGCACCTATAATTTTGTTGAATGGTTAAAAGATGATTACCGCAAAAAATTACGAGCTCATTTAAGATCTAATTTTGATGATTTATTTCTAGCCATTCATGGTAGACCACCAGAGGAATAGTTTAGATTTTTTTCTTAAAAAGCTGAACTACATATTCTTTTGTTAAAGGTTGACCTTGGGCATCAGCTCTTAATTGATCGAAACTATATTTAAAGTCGCAACCAGTTTTATATGCACTACAACCATATGCAGTTTTACCTTTTAGGACTGTTCCCGATTTGCATTTTGGACATGTTATAGCTGCATATTTTTCTGTTTTAGCACTTTGTTTTGGTTCTAATTTTAATTTAAAATCAGTATCAAAACGCACTAAGCCTTCAACTGTCAAGGCGCCATCTTTAAAACCTTTTAGGTTGACTGTTGACCCTTTATGGAGTAATCTAATATATTGTTTTTCTGATATTTTTTTTCCGCCAAAACTAAAAGGTAAAATAAAATCACAGCCTGTTTTATATGCTGAACATCCAAAAGCCGATTTTCCTTTTATAAGTGTGCCCTGTTTGCATTTAGGACATGTTTCAGAAGTGATTGTATGTTGCTGATTTGTTGCTTTTTTAGCAACTGTTTTTTGTGTCGTTGTTGCAGAACTAATATTGGCACATTTGGTTTCGCTTCTTACTTCATAAACCAATTGATCTACCATCTTCTTCATGTTATTTATAAATGCACTTGCACGAAACTCACCTTTCTCAATATCTTTAAGTTGCTTTTCCCATGAACCAGTTAATTCAGCCGATTTTAATAATTCGTTCTGAATGGTATTAATCAATTGAATTCCAGTAGTCGTTGGGAGCACTTGCTTTTTGTTACGCTTAATGTATTTGCGTTTAAAAAGTGTTTCAATAATACTAGCTCGTGTTGATGGTCTTCCAATACCATTATCTTTCATAAGTTCACGTAACTCATCATCATCCACTTGTTTTCCAGCAGTTTCCATAGCTCGTAGGAGTGTGGCTTCCGTAAATTGATTGGGTGGTTTGGTTTGTTTTTCTAAAAAAGACGGTTCGTGTGGTCCTTTTTCACCTTTAGTGAACAGAAGTAATAAGGGATCCTTTGTCACACTGAGTTCAGTCGATTTGTCAAAGATAATTCTCCATCCTTTTTTAAGGATTTCTTTTCCTGTAGTTTTAAATTTCACATTCGCAGCTTTCCCAATTGCAGTAGTGTTTGAAACTGAACAGTCGTTATAAAACACAGCAATGAATCGTTTTACAATAATGTCATAAACCTGTTGCTGATTGTATTGTAAATTTATTTGAATGCCTGTTGGTATAATAGCATGATGATCGGTAACCTTTTTATCATTAAATATTTTAGACGATTTTTTAATTTTTTTATCTAAAAGTGTTTGTGTTAATACTGAATAATTGGTTAATCCCTTGAGGATTCCTGAAATTTTAGGGTATACATCGTTTGGTAAAAACGTGGTATCTACTCTTGGATACGTTACTACTTTTTGTTCGTATAATTTTTGAACGATTTTCAGGGTTTCATCTGCTGAGAATCCAAATTTTGTATTGCAATACACTTGCAAACCCGTTAAATCGAAGAGCTTAGGTGCATATTCTGTACCTTTCTTTTTAGTGATAGAAACAATTTCAAATTCAGCTTCTTTTACCTTATTAGCTAGCATCTCACCAGCTTCTATTTTTAAAAAACGCCCCTCTTCATAACTAAACAGAGTGTCTCGATACATGGTTTGTAATTCCCAGTAAGGCTGTGGTTTAAAGTTTTCAATCTCTTTAAATCGATGTACAATCATTGCCAAGGTTGGAGTTTGAACACGACCAACAGATAAAACTTGCTTGTAGCCACCATGCTTCACAGTGTATAATCGAGTCGCATTGATACCTAATAGCCAATCACCAATGGCTCTTGAAAATCCTGCGTAATAAAGGTTATCGTAGTTTTTTGAAGGTTTTAAATTATTAAAACCTTCTTTAATAGCTTCTGTAGTTAGTGATGAAATCCAAAGACGTTGAACTTCACCTTTATAATTTGCTTGGTCTAAAACCCAGCGTTGTATTAATTCTCCTTCTTGTCCAGCATCACCACAATTAATAACCAGCTCAGCTTTATCAAATAATTGTTTAACAATTTTGAATTGCTTTTGTATTCCAGGATCACTCGTGACTTTTGTTTTAAATTTTTTTGGTAATAGAGGTAAGTTATTAAGATCCCAACTTTTCCAATGTGGTTTGTAATCGTTTGGTTCCATTAAAGTACATAAATGGCCAAACGTATATGTTACAGCATAACCATTGCCTTCATAGTAACCATCGCGTCTGGTATTAGCGCCAAGAACTGAGGCGATCTCTCTTGCAACGCTAGGTTTTTCGGCAATACAAACTTTCACAGATTATCTTTTTTTTGTGAACTGCAAAGTACTGTTTTTTATAGGATATGACTTAATGCTCAATAAAAATTATGTTCTTATTTATAATTGAATTTTGATGGGTTATTTGTTTGAATTTATGGGATGGGTGTTGAGTAATTTATATTGTGAAATACAAACTAATTACTTTTGAATCATTTCTTTGTTGGCAACATTTAGCGTCACTATTTATAATACTAATTCTTCCTTTAATTCATAATGTTCAGCAGTCTTATCATATCTTTTTAATAGTTGCTTTGCATTGTCAGGTATATAACCATAATTTTCACCTGCAAATGATTTTACGGCATCAAGAGATTCAAATTGAAGAACCAGAAA
>CALGIH010000379.1 GCA_937916035.1 uncultured Lacinutrix sp. | reverse complement strand
GCCAGCAACAAAAGATGAACTAATAGATTATTCTATTAGAACAGGAGCTCCACTGGAAGTAGTTGAAAATCTTCAATCAATTGAAGATGAAGGCGATTCCTATGATTCAATTCAAGAAATCTGGTCAGATTATCCTACTGATGAAGATTATCTGTGGAATGAGGATGAATATTAATAATAGTCCATCATAGAAAAATAATTAAAAGTCTCAATTGAGACTTTTTTTGTACACTATTTTTTCTTTTAAAATAACAACAAACAGTATCTTTGGGAACCTATTAAGCAGAGATAAAAAAACATATCATAAATGAATATTTTAAATTCAGTACTTAATGTATTTGTTGGATATAAATCCAAACAAGATGTAAAGGCACTCACGCCTGTAGTACAAAAAGTTAAGTCCTTTGAAAAACAATTAGAAGCGCTGTCTCATGATGATTTACGTGCTAAGACAGATGAATTCAAGTCGAAAATACAGGACGCTCGCTCTGTCTTTGAAGATAAAATAGTACAACTAGAAGCTGAAGCGGATGCCTCAGAAGATATTGACCGAAAAGAAGATATCTATTTAGAGATTGATGGTTTAAAAAATGAATCTTACAAAACCACAGAA
Source organism: uncultured Lacinutrix sp. (assembly GCA_937916035.1). Lineage (GTDB taxonomy): Bacteria > Bacteroidota > Bacteroidia > Flavobacteriales > Flavobacteriaceae > CAJQLB01. The sequence continues at coordinate 3,883 of CALGIH010000379.1, read as the reverse complement.
GACGTTTTAAACACCATTTTACCTGAAGCTTTTGCGGTGGTAAAAGAAACAGCCAAACGCTTTGTAGCTAATACAACCATCACAGTTACTGCATCAACCTATGATAGAGAACTTTCAGGAACTAAACCCTATATCACTTTAGATAACGAAAAAGCCAATTGGGCTAATTCTTGGGATGCTGCTGGAAAAGCAATCACATGGGACATGGTGCATTATGATGTACAGCTTATTGGTGGTATTGCCCTGCACGAAGGTAAAATTGCCGAGATGCAAACTGGTGAAGGTAAAACCTTGGTGGCGACGCTTCCAATGTATTTAAATGCCTTAGCTGGTCGTGGCGTGCACTTGGTAACAGTGAATGATTACTTAGCAAAACGTGATAGTGCGTGGATGGCTCCTATTTTTGAGTTCCATGGCATGAGTGTTGATTGTATTGATTACCATCAACCAAATTCGCCAGCTCGTAAAAAAGCCTACAACTCAGATATTACCTATGGAACCAATAACGAATTTGGCTTCGATTATTTGCGTGATAACATGGCACATTCGCCAGACGATTTAGTGCAACGTCCACACCATTTTGCGATTGTAGATGAGGTGGATTCTGTTTTGGTTGATGATGCTCGTACACCATTAATTATTTCTGGACCAATTCCGCAAGGAGATCGTCATGAGTTTACTGAATTAAAACCAAAAGTGAACGATATTGTAGGCGTTCAACAAAAATATTTAATCAGCGTATTGGCAGATGCCAAAAAACTAATTGCTGCTGGTGATACTAAAGAAGGTGGATTCAAATTGCTTCGTGTATTTAGAGGAATTCCTAAAAATAAAGCACTTATCAAGTTTTTAAGTGAAGAAGGTATAAAGCAACTACTTCAAAAAACGGAAAACTTTTACATGCAAGACAACAACCGCGAAATGCCAAAGGTTGATGAAGAGCTTTACTATGTAATTGATGAAAAGAACAATCAAATTGAATTAAGTGATAAAGGCGTAGAATTCCTTTCTGGTGAAGACAATCCTGACTTTTTTGTGATGCCAGAAATGGGCATGGAAATTTCTAAAATTAAAGCGCAAGGATTATCATCTGAAGAAGAAGCAGATCTTAAAGAAGAGTTGTTTAGAGATTTCGGAGTAAAATCTGAGCGTATTCATACCTTAAATCAACTACTAAAAGCATATGCTTTATTCGAAAAAGACATTCAGTATGTTGTGATGGAGAATAAAGTAATGATTGTTGATGAGCAAACGGGTCGTATTATGGATGGTCGTCGTTATAGTGACGGTTTACACCAAGCCATTGAAGCCAAAGAAAATGTAAAAATTGAGGCCGTAACTCAGACTTTTGCAACCATTACACTTCAAAATTTCTTTAGAATGTATCGCAAGCTTGCAGGTATGACAGGAACTGCTGTGACTGAAGCCGGTGAATTCTGGGAAATATACAAATTGGATGTGGTTGAAATCCCTAGCAACAGACCTATTGTTCGTGATGATAAAGAAGATTTAGTTTATAAAACAAAGCGTGAAAAATACAACGCAGTTATTGATGATGTAACAAAACTATCGCAAGCTGGTCGTCCAGTACTTATTGGTACAACGTCGGTTGAAATTAGTGAGTTGCTTGGAAAAATGTTGAGCATTCGTAAAATCCCTCACAATGTACTGAACGCAAAACAACATAAAAAAGAAGCGGAAATTGTTGACGAAGCAGGTAGAACTGGGCAAGTAACAATTGCTACAAACATGGCTGGTCGTGGTACAGATATTAAGCTTTCAGAAGAAGTTAAAAAAGCTGGAGGTTTAGCTATTGTTGGTACAGAACGTCATGATTCACGCCGTGTTGATAGACAGTTACGTGGTCGTGCAGGTCGTCAAGGAGATCCAGGAAGTTCACAATTTTATGTCTCGCTTGAAGATAATTTAATGCGTCTATTTGGTAGTGAACGTATTGCCAAAATGATGGATAGAATGGGATTACAAGAAGGTGAAGTGATTCAGCATTCTATGATTTCAAAATCTATTGAACGTGCGCAGAAAAAAGTAGAAGAGAATCAGTTTGGTGTTCGTAAACGTTTATTGGAGTATGATGATGTTATGAACGCACAGCGTGTAGTGGTTTACAAGCGTCGTTTCCATGCCTTATTTGGAGAACGTTTGCGTGTTGATTTAGCAAATATGATTTTTGATACCTCAGAAATTATTGTTGAAACGAACAAAGAGGCGAACGACTTTAAAAACTTTGAGTTTGAATTGATTCGGTACTTCTCAATGAGTAGTCCAATCTCTGAAACTGAATTTGATAAATTATCTACCAAAGAGATTGCATCGAAAGTATATACAAGAGCTTTTGATCATTATAAAGATAAGATGACTAGAAATGCAGATTTAGCATTTCCAGTGATTCAAAATGTATATGAAACGCAGCGTGAGAAATTCAAACGTATTGTTGTTCCGTTTACGGATGGTGTAAAAACACTTCAAGTTATTACAGATCTTGAAAAAGCTTATCAATCTGGAGGAAAGCAATTAGTAACCGATTTTGAAAAGAATATTTCATTAGCCATTATTGATGAAGCATGGAAAACGCATCTTCGTAAAATGGATGAGTTAAAGCAATCTGTTCAGTTAGCTGTACATGAGCAAAAAGATCCTTTATTGATTTACAAGTTTGAGTCTTTTGAATTGTTCAAAATTATGATTGACCAAGTGAATAAAGATGTGATTTCATTCTTGTTTAAAGGCGAAATTCCTCAAGAAACAGCCAATACCATTCAAGAAGCCAAAACACGCCGAAGAGAGAACTTGGAGACTAAAAAGGATGAGATTCCAAATATGGATGAGCGTTCTGCAGAATCTAGGGCTGCTGGAAACACGCAACGTCAGCAAGTGGTTGAAACCATTGTTAGGGACCGACCAAAAATTGGACGTAACGATCGTGTAACGATTAAAAATGTAATAAGTGGTGAAAACAAAACCTTAAAGTATAAACAGGCTGAGCCGCTAATTACAAAAGGTGAATGGGTTTTGGTTGAGGACTAATTATCATTCCTGCGAAGGCAGGAATCTCATGATATAAATCCTAAAGTTAATTGCTTTAGGATTTTTTATTTTATCTAAAACAGCAAAATCCTGAAACAATTTCAGGATGATAAATATGGACGGTCTTTGCGATTGTGATAAGAGTGTACAGGTATGAGATTCCTGCTTTTGCAGGAATAGTTATTGCATAACGATATTGCTATACTTGGCATTGATAACAATGGTTTTACCACTGCCTAAATTCCCTGTTGAGAAAGTAGATGTATTGTCTTTATCCGTTTTCTTTGGATGTTTAAAACGTGAACGATTTCCTTGATACTGTAAATTATAATCTGCTTTAGGCAGTTTAATATTGGCATCGCTATTTTCTAAAACAATATTTAAATTATTGAAAGAATCTGCGATATTATGAATCGTTAAATCTCCAAAACTTCCATTAATGGATGAATTTCCTGCTAAATAATCAATATTAATATCTGATGAATTGGAAAACAAGACTAGAGACTTAACATTTTTAAGCAAAGCATCATCAACATATCTAAGTTTTAATTCGCCAGCATCCCAATGATTAACCAACACTGGAGAATAAGAGGCACTGATGGAAGTATTACTTCCACCAATGCGTTCTGCTAATAAACTAGAATGTGATAAATCTGCCTTTAGATTATAAATAACTGAAGCAAATTTAAGCTCGCCATGTCTTACATTCACCTTCAATTTTGTGTCCTTTGGCATTTTAATCCTGATTGTTTTTTTAACTTTATTATTCCTTTTTTCTAAATCTTCAAATCGCTTTTCAAGCTCCTCTTCTTTTCCTTCCCACTCTTTTTCAAATTTC
>CALGIH010000378.1 GCA_937916035.1 uncultured Lacinutrix sp. | reverse complement strand
CCTGTTGCTCCAGATGGTACTGACACTAAAATTTTGCATACTGTAGATTTTAAACGCGGAAAAGGAAAGTTTGAATTCAATGCTTGGGAAGAGACGGTTGAATTGACTGAGCACGCAAAAGACTATCCATATATTTTAACAACAAATAGAGAATTGGAGCATTACAATTGTGGAGCCATGACTCGTAGAACTGCCAATGAACAAATCTTACAGGATGATTATTTAATGATCAATCCCAACGATGCAAAATCACATTTAATTAATGATGGTGATTATGTTTGTTTAGAATCTCCTCGTGGTAAAGTAGATGTGAAAGCACGAATTACTGATGAAGTAAAAGAAGGTATCCTAAGTACTACGTTCCACTTCCCAGAAATAATGATCAATAACCTTACTGGAGATGTTCATGATAGTGAAGCCATGTGTCCAGAATACAAAGTGGTTGCCGTGCGCATCAGAAAAAGTAAAGGGAAATATAAAAAAGAACTTGTATAAAAAATAAAGCCTCATCGAAAGATGAGGCTTTTACTATTTAATTCATTTTAATAGCCCCTATTCCAGCTCCCCATAATTGTTTATTAAAGTTTGGAATCTCCGTATTTATTAAAGAATTAGCTTTACTCTTAAGTGTATTCCATTGCCCATCTAATTCATTCTTTCTATTTCTATTCTGATCATTCACTCTAGGAATGCTACTATCAGTTTGATTGATTAAGAAAATGTATTCAGCTGTAAATTTATTTGGAAAATTCTCTACATCATCATAGGCTTTTGATTTACGTTGAATCATGTCTTCGTCCCATTTTGTGATTTTATCAATTAATGCCTGACCTTCATTTGCTGAATCAGTTTTTCCATCCTTCTTTAATGAAACAACAATATCTTTCAACTGACTTTTAGCTTTATAAAGCATATTTACTTTATCATGCATATCAGTCAAGTTTGTCTCCATTTCAGTCATCATTTTGTCATACTCTTGGTACTGTCCAGGTTTGATTTCATAGTTAGGGTTTTCAATAATCACAGCATTATTAGAAACAGTTGTCTCGCCAGCTTTTAAAGTTAATTTATAAGTTCCTGGAGGCGTACGATGTCCTCTAAAACTAGCTTCAATATAGGTGTCTGGAATTCCAGACATTATCGGATAACGCATATCCCAAACAAAACGATTTAGACCTTCTTTTTTTGAAATGGTTGCCGCTGGTGGTGGCACTCCATCCCAACGTTTGTAATCTGAATCGCTTTTTGAACTAATTGTGTTAACAAGTTCATTTTTACTGTTTCTTATTTCTAAAGTAACATCTACTTTATCATCAAGCTTTGGCAATTTGTAATAAACCACAACACCATTTGCTGGATTTACGCCTTCAAAAGTATTAGTGCCATCAAAATCTGGATTATTCCCACTTAATTGACTTCCCCAAACTCCATCTAAAGCGGCTTCTGGTGCATATAATTCAACAGATTCATTATTCTTTTTAAACTGATTTAATAATCCTAAGTCATCCAAAATCCAAAACCCTCTTCCAGAAGTTGCAACAACTAGATCACCTTGGTGCACTTTTAAATCTGTAATAGGTGTAACTGGCATATTAAGTTGCAAACTCTCCCAAGACAATCCACCATTCCAAGAAACATAGATGCCAGTTTCAGTTCCTGCATATAATAAATCCTTTCTTGTTTGATCTTCACGAACAACTCTTGTATGTGCTCCATAAGGAATTCCTGAACTTATATTTTTCCATGTTTTTCCATAATCCGTAGTTTTATACAAAGCTGGAGTATAATCATTAAACTTATATTTTGTTGTTGCTAAATAAGCAGTAGCTGGATCATGAGGTGAGACATCAATAGCATTCACTAGGGTTTCACCAAGTCCTTTAGGTGTCACATTTTGCCAAGATTTTCCATTATCTCTTGTTATATGAACAAAACCATCATCACTTCCAGTCCAGTAAACACCCTTTTCATGAGGTGATTCAATGATATAAGCAATGGTACCATAATTCTCTGCTCCAACAGCTTCATTGGTGTATGGAGCACCTCCATTCCCTTGTTTCTCATCAATATTTCTAGTCAAATCTGGAGAAAATTCAGTCCATGATTTTCCCATATCAGTAGTTTTTAAAACCATTTGAGCACAATGAAAGAACGTTCCCTTTTCATGAATTGAATGAATTATTGGCGCATTCCAATTGAATAAATATTCCATATCACGAGCCTCTCTACCTAGCCATTGATTTGGTGCAGCCATAACATTGGTTGAACCTTTTGATTCAGTATCTAACAATTCAATATAACCCAAATAAACGCCTCCCA
>CALGIH010000377.1 GCA_937916035.1 uncultured Lacinutrix sp. | reverse complement strand
AAGTGTTTTAATTTATGCTGTCAACTTAATAAGGATTGTTATTCTGTCTATTGGATTATATCATTATCCTTGGCGACGTGATATTTTGCATACCATCATTTTTCCATTAATTATTTATGGAATGGTGTTTTTATTATGGATGATTTGGGTAAGACGCTTTGCGAGAATTCATAAAAAAAATGAGTAAGATATTAAAATACATACTGCTGCTTATTCTTTTTGGAACGCTCGTTCTGATTCGTTTTTTTGAAAACAACCTTTTTTACGATCCTTTTTTACAGTTTTTTGAAAACGACTATTTGTATATAGATTCAACAAGACGTGAAACCTTAAAACTTGTTTTGTTTACAACTTTGAGGTTTGTGTTAAATTCAGGAATTTCATTAGGTATTTTGAATATTATTTTTAAAGATATAAGCATTATTAAATTTGCTGGGTTAATTTATTTTGTTGCTTATTTATTGCTGCTTTCCACGTTTTTATATTTTGTAATCAATCCTAAGCAAGAAGAGTATTATTTATTTTTTAATATTCGAAGATTTTTGATTCAACCTTTAATTTTAGTTATTTTGCTGCCTGCATTTTATTACAGTAAAATAAGGCGATAATCGTATTGAAATGTCAAATTCTCAAATCATAATTTTTTAATAAAATATACTTTGAAACATATAATATATATACTGCTTTTGTTTCCAGCCTTATTGTTTTCGCAAGGTGAATTAAAAGGGGTGATCATGGAAGCAAATGAAAAAGATGATCAGATTCCACTGCCTGGGGCAAACGTATATTGGCTTGGAACAACCATTGGAGCTTCAACCGATATTGATGGAGTGTTTACCATTCCATATAAAAAAGACTACAAAAAACTCGTGATTAGTTACGTGGGATTTACAACAGATACTTTGGATATTTCTGATCAAAGAATGGTTCAACATTGGCTAAAACCAGTGTCTAATTTAGATGAGGTAGTTCTGAAGGGAAGACGCAAGCCAACCGCAACGTCCTATTTAGAATCTCGAAATATCATCAATATAAGTAGTGCAGAATTATTAAAAGCTGCTTGCTGTAACTTATCAGAAAGCTTTGAAACCAATCCTTCCATTGATGTTAATTTTGCCGATGCTGTTTCAGGAACACGACAAATAAAAATGTTAGGACTAACCAGTCCTTACATCTTAATCGCTACAGAAAACATTCCATCGATTAGAGGAGCTTCTCAAGCCTATGGTTTGAGTTTTATTCCTGGAACTTGGGTAGAGAGTATTCAAATAACAAAAGGAGCAGGAAGCGTGGTCAATGGTTTTGAAAGTATTGCAGGCCAAATAAATGCCGAATTACAAAAACCAACAACAGATGATAAATTGTTTGTGAATGCGTATGCTGCTGCCAATGGAAGATACGAGTTAAATACACATGTAAACACCAAGGTTAGCGACAAATGGAGCACAGGCTTGTACATGCATGGTAATTTGAGAGATCAGAAATTTGACAATAATGATGATACCTTTTTAGATATGCCATTGCAAAAACAAATAAATGTAATGAATCGTTGGCAGTATACAGACTTGGAAAAAGGGTTTGTGAGTTTTTTAAATATTAGAGTGTTGAATGATGAAAAGCAAACTGGCCAAACAAATTTTAATCCAGATACGGATAAACTAACCACCAATGCTTGGGGAAGTGAAATTGATACAAAGCGCTTTGAGGTTTCTGCAAAAATGGGCTATGTAGATCCTAAAATCCCATACCATAGCCTAGGTTTTCAATTTGCTTTTAGTAATCATAGGCAGGATTCTTACTTCGGTCTTAATGAATATAACATTAAGCATAATAGTGTGTATTCAAATGTGATTTATAATTCTATAATTAGTGATTCAAGGCATAAAGTAAAAACAGGATTATCCTTCACTTATGATAATTATGATGAACTAGTTATAAATGACGATTTTTCACGAACTGAGCGTTCTTTTGGAGCATTTTTTGAATATAACTTTGACAACATTGAAAATTTAAACTTAACAGCTGGTATTCGTGTAGATTCTCATAATTTATTAGGTGAATTTATCACGCCAAGAGTTCATGTGCGTTACACACCATGGGAACGCTCTGCATTGAGAGCCTCTTTTGGAAGAGGGAAAAGAAGTGCTAATGTTTTTGCTGAAAATCAAAATGTGTTTGCGTCTTCAAGGATTATTAATATAACGAATTCTGGAGGCTCCATTTATGGTTTAGACCCAGAAATTGCTTGGAATTATGGTGTTTCACTTTTACAAGGGTTTAATTTATTCACTAGAAAAGCTGACGTTACAGTTGATTTTTACAGAACAGATTTTAAAAATCAGATAGTTGTAGATTTAGAAAACCCACAAGAAGTAAGCTTTTATAATTTAGATGGAGAAAGCTATGCAAATAGTTTTCAAGCGGAGTTTAGTCATAATGTATTTGAGGGTTTTGATTTTCGAACTGCTTATAAATTTTATGATATTAAAACGCAGTATAGTTCTGGAAAGTTAGAAAAACCATTGACACCTAAGCATCGTGTTTTTGCAAACGTATCTTACCAAACTGTACAAAAAGAAAGTGGTTCTCAATGGAAATTTGACACGACCTATAATTGGCTAAGTGAACAACGATTTTCGTCAACTGCTTCAAGTCCAATTCAGTTTCAATTACCAGAATATACTCCAACGTTGTCAACATTAAATGCACAAATAACTAAAGTGTTTTCTAATAAATTTGAAGTATATTTAGGTGGTGAAAACTTAACAAATGTAAAACAGAAGAATCCCATTGTAAGTGCAGACAATCCGTTTGGCTCAAATTTTGATACAACGTTTGTCTATGGTCCAATTTTTGGAAGTATGTATTACGCAGGTTTACGATTTAAAATAAAATAAAAATGAGAAAGTTAATTGTATTAGGATTGATGTTAATAGGAACAGTCTCATTTGCACAAAATAAGAATGCCAAAGCGACTATTGAAGTAGATGGTGTTTGCTTAATGTGCAAAACAAGAATAGAAAAAGCGTCTATAAAAACAAAAGGTGTAAAGCTTGCCAATTGGGATGTAAAAACACATGAGCTTAAGCTTATTTTTGATGAGCGCAAAACCAGTTTAAAGAAAATAAAAGAAAGTATTGTAGCCGTAGGACATGATACTAAAGACATCAAAGCAAAAGAGGATGTTTATAATAATATAGATCCTTGTTGTAAATACAGAGATGAAAAAGTTATAAAAGATCACGAAAATTAAACACCAAACAAAATTTTAATAAATATGAAGAAAGTAATTTTAATGTTATGCGCTTGTGTTTTAATAGCAGTTGTTTCATGTAAAGAAACTAACAAAGAGGCAGACGCTAACGCAGAGACAGAAATGCAAGAAGACCATGCGGCTGATCAAGCAGATATGGCTATGGCTGCTGAATATCAATGTCCAATGGATTGTGAAGAAGGTAAAACTTATGATAGTCATGGAGCGTGTCCAGTTTGTGCCATGGATTTGAAAAAACTGGAAACAGAAGGGGAGCATGCACATGATGATGGAACTTTACATGAGGATCATGATGATTCTGAAGAAAATCAATAATAATGAATTATTAAAAACCGAAGTTTATCGCTTCGGTTTTTTTATGCTTTTTAGTTTGTGTTTAATAGGTTGTGAAACAAAAGAAATTACTGCTGATGAAATTGTTCAAAAATCTATTGATGCTCATGGAGGAATCGAATCTTGGAATAAGCTAACCCATCTTGAGTTTGATAAAACGACCATTCTATATACTCAAGATGGAACCATTGAAAAAGAAATAGTACAACGTCAATTGTTTTTATTAAAACCAACACTAGAAGGATCGCTTAGATCAAAAGGGTTAATGAAGAACGATCTTTATTTTCATGGCGACGCTTTCTCAAAAGTAATTAATGATTCTGTATTTATGGTTACTGAACCAGCTGAATTAGAGGTGGCTAGAAATACCTTTTTCGCAGCACATTATGTGGTGTGTCAACCTTTTAAATTGCAAGATAAAGGTGTGATATTAGACTATATTGGAGAAGAATTACTAGATGGTAAAAAAGTGCACACTCTCAATGTTAGTTACTCAACTGACGATGAAAATTCAGATATATGGACGTATTATTTTGATATTGACACATATCAATTAGTTGCCAATAAAGTAGATCACAATGACAAAATAAGTATGATTCAAAATTTAGAGTTCGATTCAAAAACTAGCTTAACATTTAATGCTCATCGCAAGAGTTATACTATTTTGGAAAATGATAGTACTTTTTTAAGAGCCGAATATTTTTACAAAAACTTTAATGCGCTTTTTGAATAACACAAAAAAACGCTTCAATTTTTATTGAAGCGTTTTTATAATTTATCTATAGCGATTCGCTATTACATCATTCCGGGCATTCCGCCTCCCATTGGCATTGCTGGAGAATCTTCCTTAATATCAACTAGCGCACATTCAGTTGTTAATATCATACCTGCAACTGAAGCTGCATTCTCTAATGCAATACGAGTTACTTTTTTAGGATCGATGATTCCTGCTTTAAGCATATCAACGTAGGTTTCAGATTTTGCATCAAAACCAAAGTTACCTTTGCCTTCCATAACTTTAGCAACAACAACACTTCCTTCACCACCAGCATTTTCAACAATAGTGCGCAAAGGTGCTTCAATTGCACGTGCGATAATTTGAATCCCAGTAACTTCATCAAGGTTTTCTGTAGTAATTTTTTCTAAAACAGCTTTTGCTCTTACTAATGCAACACCACCACCAGCAACAATGCCTTCTTCAACAGCAGCTCTGGTTGCATTTAATGCGTCATCAACTCTGTCTTTCTTTTCTTTCATTTCCACTTCAGAAGCAGCACCAACATATAAAACAGCAACACCACCAGCTAATTTAGCTAAACGCTCTTGAAGTTTTTCTTTATCGTAATCGCTAGTTGTAGTTTCAATTTGCGCTTTTATTTGGTTTACTCTTGCTTTAATGTTTTTAGCATCACCAGCGCCATTTACAATCGTAGTATTGTCTTTATCAACAGTTACTGTTTCTGCAGTACCTAACATGCTTAAATCAGCATTTTCAAGTGTAAATCCTCTTTCTTCAGAAATTACAGTTCCACCAGTTAAAATAGCGATGTCTTCTAACATTGCTTTACGTCTGTCACCAAAACCTGGAGCTTTTACTGCAGCGATTTTTAATCCACCACGTAATTTGTTTACTACTAAAGTCGCCAAGGCTTGACCGTCAACATCTTCGGCAATAATTAATAATGGACGACCAGATTGTGCAACTGGCTCTAATATTGGAAGTATTTCTTGTAAGTTAGAAATCTTTTTATCAAATAATAAAATGTATGGATTTTCTAAATCAGCAATCATTTTATCAGCATCTGTAACGAAGTAAGGAGATAAATAACCTCTGTCAAACTGCATACCTTCAACAACATCAACATAAGTTTCCATGCCTTTTGCCTCTTCAACAGTAATCACACCTTCTTTCCCAACTTTACTAAAAGCTTTTGCAATTAAATCGCCAATAGTATCATCGTTGTTAGCAGAAATAGCAGCTACTTGCTTAATCATTTCTGATGAGCTGCCTACTTTTTTAGCTTGTTTTTCTAAATCCTTAACAATTGCTTCTACGGCTTTATCAATTCCACGTTTTAAATCCATAGGATTTGCACCAGCAGCAACGTTTTTTAAGCCTTCTTTTACAATGGCTTGTGCTAACACAGTTGCTGTTGTTGTTCCATCACCAGCTAAATCATTAGTTTTTGAAGCAACCTCTTTAACCATTTGTGCTCCCATATTTTCAAGAGCATTTTCTAATTCAATTTCTTTTGCTACTGTGACACCATCTTTAGTTACTTGAGGTGCGCCAAACGATCTACTTATAATCACGTTACGACCTTTAGGTCCTAAAGTTACTTTTACTGCATTTGCTAATGCGTCAACACCGCGTTTTAAACCGTCACGAGCGTCAACATCGAATTTTATATCTTTTGCCATAATAAATTTATTTTGTCATCCCCTCGAAGGAGAGAATCTTTTTAATTGAAATTAG
>CALGIH010000376.1 GCA_937916035.1 uncultured Lacinutrix sp. | reverse complement strand
AATAACTGTAATCTATCATAGGAATTATTATCATAAACATTACCATGAATATCAGCATTTACGGCTCCTTTATCAATTAAATTTGCTATAACTCTATGTGTAGTTGCCGTTGTTGACGAGAATCTAAAAGAACCTGTATCTGTCATGATACCAACATATAAGCAAGTCGCTATTTTCGGATTTATGGCTTTAGTGTCATCTAGCATTTCAAAAAAATGATAAACCATTTCACATGTTGAACACATATTCACATCAGAATAAATGTACTTTGCATAATTATCTGGTTGCTGGTGGTGGTCAATTAAAATTTTAATTGCGTTAGATTCAGCCAAAGGAAGTTCCATATTACCTGTTCTATGCAGCGCATTGAAATCTAATGTAAAAATGAGTTCAGCTTCAGTAATGAGGGCGTTTGCTTCCTTAGTGTGAGTTTCGTGATTAACAATGGTTGATTCTCCAGGAATCCACTTTAGAAATTCAGGATAGTCATTTGGAGCAATAACAGAAGCATGATGCCCTTTTTCACTTAAATAATGGTATAATGCTAAGGTTGAACCTATGGCATCACCATCAGGATTTTTGTGAGGTACAATAACAATGCGTTTAGGTTTTAAAAGCAGTTGTTTTATTTCGGAAATATCACTTTTTGTCATAAGCAGCGAAGATACGATTTAATACAAATTCAACTAAAGGAATATTTCACTTTTGTATAAAATTAACCATTTATGATAATCTAAGTAATTCTACTTATTTATATCTAATAGTTGCAAGTTTACTTAAAAGGACTATTTTTGCACAAAATTTAAAATTACACGATGGCAACAAATAGAACGTTTACAATGCTTAAGCCAGATTCAATTGAAAAAGGGAATATTGGCGCAATATTAGAAAAAATTACAGCTTCAGGATTTAGAATCGTCGCTATGAAATTAACTCAAATGACAACTGCTGATGCACAAGCATTTTATGCTGTTCATAACGAACGCCCGTTTTTTGGAGAGCTGGTAGAATATATGACAAGAGGACCAATTGTTGCAGCTATATTAGAAAAAGAAAACGCAGTTGAAGATTTTAGAACCTTGATTGGAGCTACAAACCCAACAGAAGCGGCTGAAGGAACTATAAGAAAATTATATGCAGCTTCTATTGGAGAAAATGCAGTACATGGAAGTGATAGCGATGAAAACGCTGCTATTGAAGGTGCTTACCATTTTTCTGGAAGAGAGATGTTTTAAGAAGTTACTCAA
>CALGIH010000375.1 GCA_937916035.1 uncultured Lacinutrix sp. | reverse complement strand
TGAACTTTAAATAATCTGCAAGATTACCTTCGTTAAACAATTGTTTTGGAACCAAAGTTGAAAGTTCATTTTCATGAATTAAATGAACGGTACCAAAGTCTTCTTGAAGCACTTTAGTTGTACTAAGATGATTTTTTAATTGATCTAATACTTCAGTAGGATTAAGAGTTTTTTCAAATAAAACATTGCTATAATGCGTGAGAGTACTAGTTTTAGTATTTAAAACACAAAAAGAAAGTCCACTCAAGCTAACCTGAATGGACAATGTGTTATTTAGTATTTTGTCTATGTTACTGTTCGTTTGAAAAGTTTTTTGGCCAGTTTCCATTTGTATTTACTTCTTGCATAGAACCAACAATTAATGCATCACCATTTACACCATCTACAGATATTACTTGGTTTTCTTTCGCGATTAAGTTTTTATCTTGACCATCTAGAATTATAGCTTTTAACGCTTTAGCTTCAAAAACAGCAATATTAATTCCGTTTTGATCAAGGAAACCTGCTTTTAATTCAAATTTTGAATCAGGTTTTCCAACAGGAATAGTCATCATGGTTTTATATCTTGTGTCTGCACCAAATAATGAATCCTTCACAGATCTAGTTCCTAAAGTATCAATTAAATAAATTGATTTAAAGGTTTCTACACCACCATATCGTTTTGTTAGTACTTCATCAACAACTGAAGTATCACGGCGTTGGGTTATAGTAAACTCAGCAGTATCAATAAATTTCACTAAGTTATCCCAGTTATCTGCAAATTTACCAGTAACGGTTTTATGAGCCAATTGAGAATCTCTAATGTCTTTTAAAGTTTCAATAACAACTTTATAACGTTCGTTCTTGAGCTTGTTAAATTTGATTTCTCCGTAAACAGACATAAAGGTTATATAACCAAGATATCCAATAATAACCCAAAGGGCTAATAATATAACGGATTTAAATTTCTTCGGAATATATTTATCAATGAGCCAAACAATTACGATTGTGAGTGCGATTACAACAACTGCTGCAATAATTAATGTTAACATAGTGATTTTATTAAAAAAAATTAATTAATGGTCTAACGCAAATCTACAATTTTTTTTTATTCGTGAAAGTGATTGTTAGTAAAAATCATTTTTATCTTTGATAAATCCAAATTACAAAGCAAAAAATTAATGAATTCATCCGAATTTTATTCACTAGCAAAAAAACAATTCCCTTTTGAGCCAACACTTAAGCAAGATATTGTGCTACAACAATTGTCTGATTTTATTTTTGACACCTCACCAAACTTGCTTTATGTTTTAAAAGGATATGCCGGAACAGGAAAAACAACCATTATTGGAGCCATTGTAAATAATTTATGGAAAGCTAAGAAAAGTGCTGTGCTAATGGCGCCAACAGGAAGAGCAGCCAAAGTGATGTCAACCTACTCAAGCAATGAGGCGTTTACTATTCACAAGAAAATTTATATGCCAAAGCAAAATAAAACTGGGAATGTAGATTTTGTAATGCAAATAAATAAGCATAAAAAAACCATTTTTATTGTTGATGAGGCTTCAATGATTTCTGATTTACCTAGTCAATCAAAGCTATTTGGTAGTGGGTCATTATTAGATGATTTAATGCAATACGTCTATTCTGGTCATCAATGCAAACTAATATTAATTGGTGATACAGCACAATTGCCTCCTGTTAAACTCGATTTAAGTCCTGCACTTAACGAAAATCAAATGGCTTTAAGTTATAATAAGGAAGTTATTAAAATGGAGTTGGACGAAGTTATGCGTCAAGGGCAAGATTCTGGAATTTTAATGAATGCAACCTTATTAAGAGAAACACTCCTTAGCTCAAGCTATGATAGTTTTAAATTTGATTTGCAGGGATATAAAGATATTGTTAGACTCGTCGATGGTTATGAGATAATGGATGCAATTAACGATGCATACAGCACATTAGGCAACGAGGACACTGCCATTATAGTGCGTTCAAATAAACGTGCGAATATGTACAATCAACAAATAAGATCTCGGATTTTGTTCAATGAACATGAATTAACATCAGGTGATTATTTAATGGTTGTTAAAAACAATTATTTCTGGCTAAAACCGACAAGTGAAGCAGGTTTTATTGCAAATGGTGACATTATTGAAGTCCTTGAAATTTTCAGTATTAAAGAATTGTATGGATTTAGATTTGCAGAAGTAAAACTAAGAATGGTTGATTATCCTAAAATGATACCTTTCGAAACTGTGTTAATTTTAGATAGTATTTCGGTTGAAGCTCCATCGTTACCGTATGAAGACTCAAACAGATTGTATCAAGAAATTTTAAAAGATTATGAAGACGAAACTTCTGGTTATAAAAAATTTATGAAGGTGAAGAAAAATAAATATCTTAATGCATTGCAAGTAAAATTCTCTTATGCTATTACTTGCCATAAATCACAAGGAGGACAATGGAATACTGTATTTGT
>CALGIH010000374.1 GCA_937916035.1 uncultured Lacinutrix sp. | reverse complement strand
TTAACTTTAACTCACCATTACTTTGGGATGTATTTGCAATTTCTACGTATTTATCTGTGTCTCTAGTTTTCTGGTGGACAGGCTTACTTCCTGATTTTGCAATGATTCGCGATAGAGCTGTAAGACCTTTTCAAAAGAAAATATATTCATTATTAAGTTTTGGTTGGACTGGTAGAGCAAAAGATTGGCAACGTTTTGAAGAAGTATCATTAGTGCTTGCTGGTTTAGCGACACCTTTAGTACTTTCTGTACATACAATTGTATCTATGGACTTTGCAACGTCAGTAATTCCTGGATGGCATACAACTATATTTCCTCCATACTTCGTTGCTGGTGCGATTTTCTCTGGTTTTGCAATGGTAAACACACTTCTTATCATTATGAGAAAAGTGTGTAGTTTAGAAGATTATATTACAGTTCAACATATTGAGTTAATGAACATTGTTATTATGTTAACTGGTTCTATTGTTGGTGTAGCTTATATAACTGAGTTGTTTATTGCCTGGTATTCAGGTGTTGAGTTTGAACAATATGCATTCTTAAATAGAGCAACAGGACCTTATGCTTGGGCTTATTGGATGATGATGTCTTGTAATGTTTTCTCACCACAATTTATGTGGTTCAAGAAATTAAGAACAAGTATCATGTTCTCATTCTTTATTTCAATTGTAGTGAACATAGGAATGTGGTTTGAGCGTTTTGTAATTATTGTAACATCGTTACATAGAGATTATTTACCATCATCTTGGTCAATGTTCTCACCTACATTTGTTGACATTGGAATATTTATTGGAACAATAGGATTCTTTTTTGTACTATTCTTATTGTATGCAAGAACATTCCCAGTAATAGCGCAAGCTGAAGTTAAAACGATTTTAAAATCTTCAGGTGAGCGATATAAGAAAATTAGAGAAGCAGGTAAGAGTTTAGTAGGGACAGGATCAGATGCAAGAACATCTGATAAATCTAAAAACGAAAAGTAGCATATGGAAACTTCTAAAGTAATTCACGCTATATATACAGATGATGATGTTTTAATGGCTGCTGTTAAAAAAGTGAAGGCTGCTAAATATCATATTGAAGAGGTGTATACACCTTTCCCAGTCCATGGATTAGACAAAGCTATGGGATTAGCTCCAACAAGAATTGCAATTGCAGCATTTATGTATGGATGTGTTGGTTTAACAGTCGCAATTGTGATGATGAATTTTATAATGATTGATGACTGGCCTCAAGATATTGGTGGTAAACCAAGTTTTAGTTATATAGAAAATATGCCAGCATTTGTACCAATCATGTTTGAGATGACTGTATTTTTTGCAGCACATTTAATGGTAATTACGTTTTATTTAAGAAGTAGAATGTGGCCATTTAAAAAAGCTGAAAATCCTGACCCAAGAACAACAGATGATCATTTTTTAATGGAAATACCAGTTCATGGAAGCATAAATGATTTGCAAGCGCTTCTTGCTGATACAGGAGCAGTAGAAATTAACATCGTAGATAAAGAAGCACATTAGATATGAAAGGCTTACTTAAAATAATAGGAGTTGTAATATTAATGATAGTCGTTGTGTCATGTAAAAAGGACTCAAGACCAAACTATCAGTTTATGCCAAATATGTATGTACCTGTAGGCTATGAAACTTACGGAGAGTATGATGTTTTTCCGGGAGAACAATCAGCTATGTTACCAGCTGAAGGCACAATAGCTCGTGGATACACTTTATTTGATTATGGTAATTCAAACGAAGAGTACTTAAGAGCTAAAGCTGCATTGATGAATCCATTAGATTCAACGCAAGTAGATTTGGCAACAGGTAAAGAATTATACGATATTTATTGCGGAATTTGTCATGGAAATAAAGGTGATGGTCAAGGAAATTTAGTGAAACGAGAAAAAATACTGGGTATACCAAGTTATGCAGATGTAGCAAGAGCCATTAACGAAGGAAGCATTTATCATACAATTTACTATGGTAAGAACGCAATGGGTTCTTATGCGGGTCAACTAAACGAGGAAGAGCGTTGGCAAGTTGTAGCTTATGTACTTAAGTTAAAATCCGATTTAGAGAAATAAGAATATTAGATAAAGATTATTACAGATTCATATGTACACGTTATCAAATAGATTAAAAATATTTTCAGTAACATTGGTGCTTTTAGGAGCATTAGGATGGTTTTATTCATATTCGGCATCACATGTGTCTTTAGATGAAGTAAAGACAATGCTAGCTGAAGAAGCTTCTAGTGGAGGAGGTCATGGTGAAGTAGCAGATACACACGCTGTAGCTGAAGAAAGCCACGAAGCAACAACTAATTCTCATGATGCTGAAGCAACGCATGCTGATGCAGCTGAAGGTCATGATGAGCATGCAGAACATGTAATGCATCAGATTCATAATAGACCTTATTCTGCACTTTATGTTGCGGCGTTCTTCTTTATGATGATTGCACTTGGAGCCTTAGCTTTTTATGCAATTCAATATGCTTCACAAGCAGGTTGGTCACCAGTATTATTTAGAGTAATGGAAGCTATTACGTATTATTTATTGCCAGGAGCATTAATAGTTTTAGCTATTGCACTTTGGGCAGGACCACACATCTTTATTTGGATGGATCCAGAAGTAGTCGCACATGATGAACTTCTTCAAAATAAATCTGATTGGTTAAATACAACTTGGTTTACTATTCGCGGATTAATTTTTATTGGAGGTTGGAGTGCTTATAGATATTTTTCTAGAAAATTCTCACTTGCTCAAGATAATGCAGATATAAATGACAATAGAAACTTTAAGAAAAACTTCCGTATTTCGGCAGCGTTCTTAGTGTTTTATATTTACACAGAATCAATAATGTCTTGGGACTGGATAATGAGTGTAGATCCTCACTGGTTCTCTACATTATTTGGATGGTATGTATTTGCTAGTATGTTTGTAAGTGGTATTACAGTAATTGCATTAATTACTATTTATTTGAAATCGAAAGGTTTGTTGGAGTTTGTGAATGATAGTCACATGCATGATTTAGCAAAATTTATGTTTGCTATTAGTATTTTCTGGACATATTTATGGTTCTCTCAGTTCATGTTAATTTGGTATGCTAATATTCCAGAAGAAGTGACATATTTTGTAACAAGAATTGAAGATTATAAACTACCATTCTTTGGAATGTTAATTATGAATTTTGTTTTTCCATTCTTAGTTTTAATGAACAGTGATTATAAACGTATTCCATGGTTTATTGTTATGGCAGGAATCGTAATACTTATGGGACATTATGTAGATGTATTTAATATGATTATGCCAGCGACGGTTGGAGATAGATGGGCAATTGGCTTACCAGAATTAAGTGCTGTCGCATTATTTTCAGGATTATTCATTTTAATAGTATTTTACTCGCTTTCAAAGGCACCATTACTAGCAAAAGGAAATCCGTTTATTAAAGAAAGTGAACATTTTCATTATTAATTAAATAAAGAAGAGATATAACAATGACTGCTTTATTAACAATTATAGTTTTAGTATTTATTACAGTTGCAATTTGGCAAATGGTAAAAATCTTTGATTTGGCCAATGCTAATAATGAAAATGCACAAGTAGCTAATGACAAAGACAACAAATTGAATGCATATTTAATGCTAGGATTTTTAGTATTTATATATGTAATCACTATTGTCTGTTTTGTGTTATGGGGAGATTTACCATTAATGTCAAATTCGGCATCAGAACATGGTCCAGGGTTAGATAACTTAATGATTATCTCAATGGCTCTCATCTTCGTTGTTCAAACAATTACACAGTTTTTACTACACTATTTCGCTTACAAGTATAAAGGCGAAAAAGGAAGAAAAGCTTTGTTTTATGCTGATAACGATAAACTTGAGTTTATCTGGACAATCATTCCTGTAATTGTATTAGCAGGGTTAATCATTTATGGATTATTTACTTGGTCTGATATCATGAATGTTGAGCAAGACGATGATACCATTGTGGTTGAGTTATATGCACAGCAATTCAACTGGAAAGCAAGATACGGAGGAGATGATAATGTATTAGGTGAAGCTAATGTGAGGTTAATAAACCTTGATAATGCCAATATTTTAGGATTGGATGAGTCTGATCCGAATGCACAAGATGATATTATTGCAACAGAATTGCATTTACCTGTAGGAAGAAAAATATTGTTTAAAATGCGTTCACAAGACGTATTACATTCAGCTTACATGCCACACTTTAGAGCACAGATGAATTGTGTTCCTGGGATGATTACTCAATTTGGTTTTACGCCAACAGTAACGACAGCTGAAATGCGTCAGAATCCTGACATCATTGATAAAGTTGCTAGAATTAATAAAATTAGATTAGGTAATAAAGTGGAGATTGAGGCAAGAGGACAAGATGTAAGATATGAATTTGATTACTTATTATTATGTAATAAAATTTGTGGGAAGTCTCATTACAATATGCAAATGAAGATTATTGTAGAAACTGAAGAAGAGTATAATGCTTGGTTGAAAGAACAAAAAACGTTCAAGAATTCTTTAGTTCAAAATTAATTAATTAAGATTTTAAAAAATTATATATAGATTATGTCAGCACACGCAGATACTCACGACGACGACGATCACGGACATCATCATCATAAAGAAACTTTTGTAACTAAATATATATTTAGTCAAGATCATAAAATGATTGCAAAACAGTACCTAATTACAGGTACTATTATGGGAGTTATTGGAGTTTTAATGTCTATGATGATGCGTTTGCAAATAGCATGGCCTGAAGAGCCTAATGTGTTATTTGAAGCACTCCTAGGTAAATGGGCACCAGATGGCGTTATGGATGCTGACATCTATCTAGCATTAGTGACCATACATGGTACGATCATGGTATTCTTTGTGTTAACAGCAGGATTGAGTGGTACTTTTAGTAACCTATTAATTCCGTTGCAAATTGGAGCACGAGATATGGCATCAGGATTTCTTAATATGGTATCATATTGGATGTTCTTCGTATCAAGTGTCATCATGGTTATTTCATTGTTTGTTGAAGCTGGACCAGCAGCAGCAGGATGGACTATATATCCGCCATTAAGTGCATTGCCAATGGCACAAGGAGGTTCAGGAATGGGAATGACACTATGGTTAGTGTCTATGGCAATATTTATAGCTTCGTCATTATTAGGATCATTAAACTACATTGTAACAGTATTAAATTTACGTACAAAAGGAATGTCTATGACAAGACTTCCACTAACTATCTGGGCATTTTTTATTACAGCAGTAATTGGTGTAGTATCATTCCCAGTACTTTTATCTGCTGCTTTGTTATTAATTATGGATAGAAGTTTTGGAACATCATTCTTCTTATCAGATATTTTTATTCAAGGTGAAGTACTCCATTATCAAGGAGGATCGCCTGTTTTGTTTGAACACTTATTCTGGTTCTTAGGACATCCAGAAGTATATATTGTAATATTACCAGCAATGGGACTTGTTTCCGAAATTATGGCAACAAATTCACGTAAACCAATATTTGGATATCGTGCAATGATTGTTTCAATTTTAGCAATTGCGTTCCTATCAACAATTGTTTGGGGACACCATATGTTCATTTCTGGAATGAATCCATTCCTAGGGTCTGTGTTTACATTTACAACCTTGCTTATTGCAATTCCGTCAGCAGTGAAGGCTTTCAACTGGATTACAACGCTCTGGAAAGGAAATTTACAGATGAATCCTGCGATGTTATTTTCTATTGGTTTTGTATCAACGTTTATTACAGGAGGTTTAACCGGAATTATTCTTGGAGATAGCGCTTTAGATATTAATGTACATGATACTTACTTTGTTATTGCTCATTTCCACTTAGTAATGGGTATCTCAGCATTGTATGGTATGTTCGCAGGTATTTACCATTGGTATCCAAAAATGTTTGGTAGAATGCTTAATAAAAATTTAGGGTATATCCATTTCTGGATAACTGCAATTTGTGCTTATGGTGTATTCTTCCCAATGCATTTTATAGGAATGGCAGGTTTACCACGTCGTTATTACACCAATACTAATTTTCCGTTATTTGATGATTTAAATGATGTAAATGTTATCATAACTATTTTCGCATTAATTGGTGGAGTTGTTCAAATACTCTATTTATATAATTTCTTTGGAAGTATTTTCTTCGGAAAGAAAACAGTTCAAAACCCATGGAGATCTACAACATTAGAATGGACTGCTCCAATAAAACATATTCATGGAAACTGGGAAGGCGAAATTCCTCATGTATATCGTTGGTCTTATGATTATAGTAAACCTGGTCATGATGATGATTTTGTACCACAAAACATTCCTTTAAAAGAAGGAGAAGAAGAATCACAGCACTAAAATCCCTTTGAAAAAAGGGATCTCATAATCGAGAAACCAAAACAATATTCAAAAGCCTTTCCGATTCGGAAAGGCTTTTTGTTTATATTTACAAAAAAGAATTTAATTGGTTCTTTTTTTACTATTAGTTTGTCATTCCTGCGCAGGCAAGAATCCATTTTGAAGAAACGTTAACTAATTAAAATAGATTCCCACTTTCGTGGGAAGTAAGCATGAACGAAAACTTAGATCCATCCAACAACGATTTTTCTCCTGAAGAATTAGATGTCGAAAAAAAATTAAGACCCTTATCTTTTGAAGATTTTACTGGTCAGGATCAAGTATTAGAAAACCTTAAAATTTTTGTTCAAGCAGCCAATGGAAGAAGCGAAGCGTTAGACCACACCTTATTTCATGGACCTCCAGGATTAGGCAAAACAACTTTAGCGCATATACTTGCTAATGAATTACAGGTTGCTATTAAAGTAACCTCTGGGCCTGTTTTAGATAAACCAGGCGATTTGGCAGGATTACTTACCAATCTTGAAGAACGTGATGTTTTGTTTATTGATGAGATTCATCGATTAAGTCCAATTGTTGAAGAGTACTTATATTCAGCGATGGAGGATTACAAAATAGACATCATGATTGAGTCTGGACCAAATGCAAGATCGGTTCAAATCAATTTAAATCCTTTTACATTAATAGGAGCAACAACACGTTCAGGATTATTAACGTCTCCAATGCGAGCACGTTTTGGTATTCAAAGCAGATTGCAATATTATAATACCGAATTATTGACTACGATCGTGCAACGAAGTGCAGGCATCATTGATATTCCAATTTCTATGGAAGCTGCAGTTGAAATTGCTGGCAGAAGTAGAGGGACACCAAGGATTGCCAATGCTTTATTACGTCGTGTTAGAGATTTTGCTCAAATTAAAGGCGATGGTAAAATTGATATTAAAATTGCAAAGTTTGCATTAAAAGCACTTAATGTCGATGCACATGGATTGGATGAAATGGATAACAAAATCCTATCTACTATTATAGATAAATTTAAAGGAGGACCTGTTGGAATAACTACCATTGCAACAGCCGTTGGCGAGAGTTCTGAAACTATTGAGGAAGTATATGAACCTTTCCTAATTCAACAAGGGTTTATCATGAGAACTCCAAGAGGTAGAGAAGTAACAGAACTTGCCTATAAACATCTTGGCAAAATTAAGGGAGCAACTCAAGGCGGCTTATTTTAAAAACAACGATGTCATTCTGAATATGTTTAAGAATCTCATCTTACCTTTATAGGAAATAGTTTTAATGCACTCACAAAAAGACATACCTACAGTTCCTTTAAATAGATTCTTAAAGCATTCTTTAGAGATTCTCAAAAACCCATTGCCTTTTCATCGTCAAAATTTTAATGAGAAAGGCGATACATTCCGATTAAAAGTGGGGTTTAATACTGAAGTGTTTTTCACAAGAGATACAGCATTTGCAGAATATGTACTTCAGAAAAATCAAAAAAATTATGTCAAGTCAAAAATTCAAACAGAAGATTTAGTAAAATATGTTGGTGAGGGCTTATTAACTTCTGAAGGAGAAAAATGGAAGAAGCAACGTAAAATGATGCAGCCTGCCTTTCATAAAAAGCAACTAGAAACTTTGTTGTCTGGAATGCAAGACACTATAGTTTCTGAATATAAAAACATCGAAACTAATAAAACAATAGACGTTTTTCCTATTCTTAATGATTTAGCTTTTCAAACCGTTGTGAAGTCACTATTCACAAAAGCAGCAAAAGGAAAAGATATGGAAAGGCTTCAGTTTATAACCGAAGCCAATCAAAAAATGTTAGTCAGAGAATTACGTCAACCCTATTTAGCCTGGTGGTTTAAATTAAGTAGAACTTTAGAAAAACATATAAACCTTTCAAAAGAGGCACGAACCATTTTAAAAAGTATCGTTGACGAGAGAAAAGCTTCAGGAAAACGTTATGACGATTTGCTAGATATGCTTTTAGAGACGAGATATGATGATGGTAAAGGGATGAGTGAAGAGCAACTTATCGATGAAATCTTAATTATTTTTACTGCGGGTCATGAAACTACGTCTAATGCATTAACCTTTACATTTCAGTTATTGGCCGAACATCCAGAATGGCAAGATAAAATTTATGAAGAATGGCTAAGCTTAAGTGGAGATGATACAGACTTAATGACTCGAGTCTCGAGATCTAAAGTATGTCAACAAGTACTTGAAGAGTCCATGCGACTGTATCCACCAGCTTATTTTATAGATCGCGTAAATGTAACTGATGATGATTTTAACGGAATGCATTTTGAAGCTGGTTCTAACTTACTCTTTTCAGTATATGAAATGCATCGTCATCCAGATTTATGGGAACAACCAGAAGCCTTTTTACCAGAACGATTTAATGAAGGTGCACGAAAATTTTCATCTCAATATTTTCCTTTTGGAGCAGGACCAAGAAAATGCATAGGTAATAACTTTGCTATGTTCGAAATGATAATAGCAGTAAGTGAGCTTGTTTCTAAATTCAAGATAAATGCTGATTTTGATGCTATTGATATTACACCTTTAATTACCCTAAAACCTAAAAATGCGTTTCTAAGATTTAAAGAAAGATCATCGTGATAGAAAATAAATCTAAATACAGTCAATTTATTAAAGATGAAGCGAAGCGTTTAGGTTTTTTATCTTGTGGTATTAGTAAAGCTGAATTTTTAGAAGTTGAAGCACCAAGACTTGAAAAATGGCTTAAAAATAATGCACATGGCGAAATGCAGTATATGGAAAACCATTTTGATAAACGTTTAGATCCAACAAAATTGGTAGAAGGTTCAAAAAGCGTCATTTCATTATTGCTTAATTATTATCCACAAGAAGAGCAAACAGAAAACAGCTTTAAACTATCAAAATATGCATACGGAACAGATTACCATTTTGTCATTAAAGACAAACTAAAACAGTTGCTTCATTTTATTCAAGATGAAATTGGAGAAGTTGGAGGTAGAGCTTTTGTTGATTCTGCTCCAGTATTAGACAAGGCATGGGCTGCAAAATCTGGATTGGGTTGGATTGGTAAGCATAGTAATTTGCTTACACAGCAAGTGGGCTCCTTCTATTTTATTGCAGAATTGATTATTGATTTAGAATTGGATTATGATACTCCAACAACAGATCATTGCGGAACTTGTACAGCCTGTATTGATGCTTGCCCAACACAAGCTATTACAGAGCCTTATGTAGTTGATGGTAGCAAATGTATTTCCTATTTCACCATCGAACTAAAGGAAAATATCCCAACAGACTTTAAAGGCCAATTTGACGATTGGATGTTTGGATGTGATGTATGTCAAGATGTGTGCCCTTGGAATAAATTCTCAAAATCACATAGTGAACCGCTTTTTAATCCGCATCCTGAATTGTTAGAAATGACCAAAAAAGATTGGGAAGAAATAACAGAAGACACATTTAATAAAGTCTTTCAAAAATCTGCAGTAAAACGAACAAAATATTCTGGATTAATTAGAAATATTCAGTTCTTAAAAGAATAGCAATAATATTTCCTATTTAGCTCCAACAGTTTAACTTTGTACATTCACTTAATAGCAAATTATGAGTAAGGAAAGTAAACGCAGAGAAGCTTTATTATACCATTCTAAACCAACGCCTGGAAAAATTGCAGTGGTGCCAACTAAAAAATACGCAACACAGCGTGATTTGTCTTTGGCATATTCGCCAGGAGTTGCAGAGCCTTGCCTTGAAATTGAAAAAAACCCATCAAATGCCTATAAATATACTACCAAAGGAAATTTAGTAGCAGTAATTTCTAATGGAACTGCAGTACTTGGTCTAGGTAATATTGGTCCTTTAGCATCCAAACCAGTCATGGAAGGGAAAGGTCTTCTCTTTAAGATTTTTGCAGATATTGATGTATTTGACATTGAAGTTGATACTGAAAATATTGAAGAATTTATTCAAACTGTTAAGCTTATTTCGCCAACATTTGGAGGTATTAACCTTGAAGATATAAAAGCACCTGAGGCTTTTGAAATTGAACGCAGGCTTAAAGAGGAATTAGACATCCCTGTAATGCATGACGATCAACATGGAACGGCTATTATTTCGGCAGCAGCCTTATTGAATGCTTTAGAAATTATTAACAAGAAAATTGAGAATGTAAAAATTGTGGTAAGTGGAGCAGGAGCAGCAGCTATATCTTGTACTCGATTATATCAAACATTTGGTGCCAATGCCAAAAATATTGTAATGCTAGATAGTAAAGGCGTTATAAGGAGCGATAGAGAAAGTCTTTCGTCACAAAAAGCAGAATTCGCGACCGACAGGAAAATTGATACCTTAGACGAAGCGATGATTGAAGCGGATGTGTTTATTGGGTTATCAAAGGCAGATATCGTTACTCCAGAGATGCTTAAAGTTATGGCAAAAGATCCTATTGTGTTCGCAATGGCAAATCCAAATCCAGAAATTCCATATCAACTAGCCGTAGATACTAGAGACGATATTATCATGGCAACTGGTCGTAGCGATCATCCTAACCAAGTAAATAATGTACTCGGCTTTCCATTTATTTTTAGAGGAGCGCTTGATGTGAGAGCTACTAAAATTAATGAGGAAATGAAAAGAGCAGCTGTTTTGGCATTAGCCAAATTAGCTAAAGAGCCAGTTCCTGAGCAAGTTAACGTTGCATACTCTGAAACAAAATTATCCTTTGGAAAAGATTACATCATTCCAAAGCCATTTGACCCAAGGTTAATTGCAGTAGTTCCTCCAGCTGTCGCTAGAGCAGCAATGGAAAGTGGAGTTGCTAAAAAATCAATAACAAATTGGGAGGCATATGAAGATGAATTAAGAGCTAGATTAGGAAGTGACAATAAAATTGTTCGCTTAATGCATAGTAGAGCCAAACTTGATCCAAAACGGGTTGTTTTTGCTGAAGCAGATGAATTAGCAGTATTAAAAGCTGCACAGATTGTTTATGAAGAAGGAATTGCAGAACCTATTTTACTTGGACGCAAAAAGGTGATTGAAGCATTGATGAAAGAAATAGAATTTGATGCTGATGTAACTATCATTGACCCAAAAAGTGATGAAGAAGAATCACGAAAAGACAAATATGCTGAGCTTTATTGGAAACAAAGAAAACGTAGAGGGATAACATTGTTGTCAGCGAAAAAACTGCTAAGAGAACGCAATTACTTTGCAGCAATGATGGTTAATGTTGGTGATGCAGATGCCTTAATTTCAGGATATTCAAGAAGTTACCCAACCGTTGTTAAGCCAATTCTAGAACTTATTGGCTTAGATAAAGGAGTCACACGTATTGCCACAACAAACCTGTTAATGACACAGCGTGGACCATTGTTTTTAAGTGACACATCCATAAACATTAATCCAGATTCTAAAGATTTGGCAACCATAGCTAATATGACAGCCACAACCGTTAAAATGTTCGGATTAGAACCTGTAATTGCGATGATTTCATTTTCAAATTTTGGATCTTCAAAAGACCCAAGTGCTAACAAAGTGAGAGAAGCGGTTTTGTATTTACATAAGTTTTACCCTAATTTAATGGTTGATGGTGAATTGCAAACAGATTTCGCTTTAAATAATGAAATGCTTCAAGAGCGATTTCCGTTTTCAAAATTAGCAGGAAAAAAGGTGAATACACTGATTTTTCCAAATCTTGATTCAGCAAATATTACCTATAAGCTTTTAAAAGAATTAAATAAAGCTGAAAACATTGGACCAATAATGATGGGTTTAAAAAAACCAGCACATATTTTACAAATGGATGCTAGTGTTGATGAAATTGTAAACATGGCTGCGATTGCTGTTATTGATGCTCAGAAAAAGCAAAAAAGAGAACAGTTAAGCAATAGCCTGAATTAAATAAATGTAAACCTATAATGTAAATAATTTTATTACATTTGAAACGCTAACAAAACGTAATTAATGATTACTCATATTCAAGGGAAACTTACTGAGAAAAATCCTACTGACGTTGTTATAGACTGTAATGGTGTTGGGTATTTGCTTAACATTTCAATGCATACCTATTCTCAAATTCCTGATACCGAAAACTTGCGACTTTATACGCATCTTCAAGTAAAAGAAGATTCGCATACGCTTTTTGGATTTTCATCATTAGCTGAACGTGAAATATTTAGGCTATTAATTTCTGTTAGTGGCATAGGTGCAAGCACAGCTAGAATAATGTTATCCTCTTTAACACCTAAACAAGTTCGTGAAGGTATTGCATCAGAAAATGTAACACTTATTCAATCTGTAAAAGGTATTGGACTAAAAACAGCACAACGTGTTATTATTGAACTTAAAGATAAAGTGTTAAAAGTTTATGATATTGATGATGCTGCCTATATTGCAAGCAATACAAACAAAGATGAAGCGTTATCTGCTTTAGAGGTTCTTGGTTTTGCGAAAAAACCAGCTGAAAAAGTAATTGATAAAATAATAAATACTCAACCTGAAGCAACTGTTGAAACGCTCATAAAAGAAGCCCTAAAAAATTTATAAATAATTTGAAGATAACCAACTTTACATTTTATAAATCCGCTAAAACACTCTTATTATCAGCACTTATGCTCTTTGTGTATGTGATTTCCTTTGCGCAAGAAGTTCCTATAGTTAATAGAGACTCAACATCAACAACGTTTTCATTTGGTAATTTAACCTTGCCAAATCCGAACAGTATAGTTTCAAAATACACCTACGATTCACTGACAGATAGATATATATATAACCAATCAGTTGGTAACTTTAATATTAATTACCCAATAATTTTATCACCTGATGAATATCAAAAATTAGTACTTCAAGAAAATTTACGTAATTATTACAAGCAAAAAATTGATGCTGCTGATGGAAAGAAAGAGGGTGTTGAAGATTTGCAAAAAAACCTAATCCCTGAACTTTACGTCAATTCAAGCTTTTTTGAAAGCCTTTTTGGAGGCAATACTATTGAAGTGATTCCTCAAGGTTCTGTTGAAATGGATTTAGGTGTGCTTTTCACAAAGCAAGATAATCCTTCATTTTCTCCAAGAAACAGAAGTAATTTTACCTTTGATTTTGACCAAAGAATCAGTTTGAGTTTATTAGGTAAAGTTGGAACAAGGCTGAAGGTTACAGCCAATTATGACACACAATCAACCTTTGATTTTCAAAATTTAATAAAGTTAGAATACACACCAACTGAAGATGACATCATTCAAAAAATTGAAGTTGGTAACGTAAGCATGCCATTGAATAGTTCACTAATTTCTGGTGCACAAAGTTTGTTTGGTGTAAAAACTGAACTTCAATTTGGTAAAACAAGCGTAACAGCAATATTTTCTGAACAAAAATCAGAAACAAGAACTGTAGTGTCTCAAGGAGGTGGAACTCTGAAAGAATTTGAATTCTTTGGGCTCGATTATGATGAAAATCGTCACTTCTTCTTAGCGCAATACTTTAGAAATAAATACGATGATGCTTTAGAGAATTATCCTTTTATTAATTCGCAAGTTCAAATCACCAGAATCGAAGTTTGGAAAACTAATAGAACAAGTCAAACTGAGAATGTGAGAAACGTTGTTACGTTTCAAGATTTAGGTGAATCAGATATTTTAGGGTCTGCTGTTAGTGTTAACGTTGGCCCAAATTCGTTACCTGATAATGGTAATAATGATTTTGACCCAGCAAATATTGGTGGTCCTGGTTCGCAATTAACGAATGCTGTAAGAGACATTGCAACGGTTCAAGCTGGTATTTTAGTGCCAGGAGTTAATGAAGGGTTTGATTATGGGAAGTTAGAAAATGCCCGAAAATTAATTGAAGGAAGTGAGTATACTCTTAATACACAGCTAGGATATATCTCCTTAAACCAACTTTTGCAGAATGATGAAATTCTTTCTGTAGCTTTTCAATATACAGTGGGAGATCAAGTGTATCAAGTTGGTGAATTTG
>CALGIH010000373.1 GCA_937916035.1 uncultured Lacinutrix sp. | reverse complement strand
AGTTATTGTTATACTGTATTGGACCCAATTTCCAGAATTATTAGATAGATAAGAATTTTTAGGCCCTCTAATAGCATCTTCAGTATCATAATCATTGTTATCTATATTAGTTTCTCCATTTCTCCAATATGACCAAATTCTTGCATCAGTACCATCATTTACAATAACTTTATACCAAAAGGACAACTCATAATCTTCACCAGGAATTATTCCATTTATGGTTTGTCCTAAATCACTAGGTCTTCCAACTTGCCTCGCAGAATAAGTTCCGCCATCTACATTTGCTGGAGTTGACTCTTGTGTTACATTTTCAATTTTTGTCCAAGGAGTTAGAGTAGTTGAATTTGTCCATGATTCTAAATCACTGTTTACAACCTGCCCAAACCCATAAAAAAATGAGCATAGAGATGCTATAAATACGAGGGAGTATTTTTTTATCATAGAGGGACTAATTAATTACTTTTCTGATTCAAACCTCGCGAATATATATCAATTAAGCTATAAATCAATTGGTTAGCCTAAGCAACTTATTAACAAAATGTCACTAAATTGCAGTATGATGTCTAACAAAACATATACTGTTGATGAAGCTAGGCAAAAACTTCAAAATTATTGTTCATATCAAGAACGTAGTCACCAAGAGGTACAGCAAAAACTAGCAGAAATGCGCATGATTCCTGAGGCTATAGACCAAATAATAGGCCATCTTTTGGAGCATAACTTTCTAAACGAAGAACGTTTTGCAAAAACATACGTAAGCGGTAAGTTCAGAATTAAAAAATGGGGCCGACGACGTTTAACTTTAGAATTAAAGAAAAAAGGCGTTGGTAAATTTAATATAAATCAGGCACTTAATGAAATAAATGACGTTGAATACATCGAGACCTTCAACGCTTTAGCCGAAAAAAGGATAACCTATATTAAAGAAATCAACAAACTAAAAAAGAAAAAAAAACTAGAAGATTATTTATTGTACAGAGGTTGGGAATCTCATTTGGTGTATGAAAAAGTGAACCATTTAATTAAATAAGTGTAATTTTCAAAAAAATAATAAAAGATGAAGAGAGGTCTGTTACTTATAATTAGTATTTGTTTTATGTTTTCGTGTACCGAAAAAGTGAAGGAAGATAAAGAAGTTATTAAAGAAGAAATTTTAAAAAATGATGTTGTCGTAACAACCGAAGCGAATGCGTTTTGGTATACGTTACAAAGTCTATGTGGAAAATCATTTGAAGGTCAGTTAGAGCTTCCTGAAAACGATGAAGACTTTGGAGGTAAAAAACTGGTAATGCATGTTCGATCTTGCGATGACAACATGGTTAGAATCCCATTTTTTGTTGGAGACGATAAGTCTAGAACTTGGGTATTAACCTTTGAAGAGGATCGCATTCAACTAAAACATGATCATAGACATGAAGATGGTAGCGAGGATGCCGTAAATATGTATGGAGGTAAAACCACTAATTCTGGCCAAGCAACGATACAATCATTTCCAGCAGATCAACATACCAAAACGATTATTCCTGATGCTTCTACAAATATTTGGTGGATTACTTTAGACGACAATCAATTTACCTATAACCTAAGGCGACTAGGAACCGAACGTGTGTTTAGGGTCTCTTTTGATTTAACTAAAACAATAGAAACTCCAGAAGCACCTTGGGGCTGGAAAGATTAAGATTAATTTTTAGAGTGTCTTATAAATTAAATATTGCTCCAAAACTGACAGGAAACTGATTTTGTGTTTTTTTAGCAGGCACAAAGTGTGTCTGAATTGTATTTTGCAATTGGAGCATTTAGTTCTGTGAAAATTCCAAAACCGCCTGTAAAAAAGTAGTCCATTTCTAAAGGACCACTAAGGTTTTTAAGAATCTACCGTTTTATTTAAAACTAGTATGCGTTTTTGATATGGCTTGTCCATTTTTCCAATCAATCCATTTCTGACCTTTAATTCGTCGCATCACATTATCAAAATTACGCATCACAAATACATTGTAGATAGCTTTTTCTAAGTTTTTTGGGTTTCTGGCAATGGCACGTAAACTCATAGAAAATCGAGGTGTATGGTATTTCATATAATGCCAATAACCTTCTGGCATGTACAATACTTCACCATGATTTAAATTGGTGACATGACCTTGCGCGTTTTTAAGCGCTGGCCACTTTTCGAAATCTGGATTCGAGAAATCAATGTCTTCACGTGTAATTAATGAATATGGAATTTTATATATGTGCTTATTCTGTTTCTGGTCAAACAAAATACATTGCTTTTTACCTTCAATTTGAAAGTGAAAAATATTGGCCAAGTCGATGTCATAATGCATAAACGTATTGGAATCTGTACCACCAAAAAACAGCATTGGCATTCTTTTCATAAGGCGTAATCCAAAATCGGGATACTTAAAATCGTTTTGAAGTTGAGGGACTTCTTTTAAAATATTCTATAGAAAAATGCGAAATTTTGTAGGCTCACGTTTTAATAAATCTACATAGTCGCTCATTTTCATTTCTGCATGCGGCTCATTAAAACCATATGTATAATCAACAGGTCTGTCATCATAAAGTGGAACCGTTTTATCGCCAGCCACAGTTTTCATATACTCTAAATTTTATTTAGAATATGCTGGCCAATCTTCAATAAAACACTCAATAACCACAGGTTTTTGCGGTTTGAAGTAGTGCTTAATAAAGTCCTGTTTCGTAATCGTTTTTACGCGAGGAACCTCTTCAAGATTTAATTTCAAATACGTTGAATTTAACGTTTCAAAGTTAGTGAAACGTTGTGTAATTTAAAATAATATGACCTAAAGTACTAAAACCTATATTTAAAATCCAGCAGCACATTACCTTTTGGCATTGGCACTAAATTAGTTTCAGTATAAGCCTCGTTAAAAATATTATTTCCGATGATGGAAACTTGAAACGCTTTTAAATCTAAAGTAATTTTTGCGTCAACAACACTGTATGATTCTCCATTGGTACGTTCAGCAAATTTGTAAACAATACTTTGAGAAACATTTTTTAAGAATTGTGAACGAAAGGTAGTGATAAAATGATGCTTTAAGGAATTGATGGAATAACGAGAAAATTTAAAGGAGTTGCTGTCTAGTTTTTCTTTTAGATACGTATAACCTAAATTAAAATTTTGATTGAAACCTAATGATTTAAAACCATAGGAAGCATTAGCTTCAACACCGAACGAATTTAAATCTTGAATATTGGTGGCTTGCCATTTATCACTTTCGTTTTCTTTTACGTAATCAATTAAATTGTTAGAATCTCTATTGAAGATTGCTGCTGAAACATTGAAGTTGTTGTTAAAATATTTCAAACCTATTTCTTCAGTAATAGCTTCTTCTGGATTCAGATTTTCGTTTCCTAAGGTGGTGGGATCGCTGTAATATAAATCTGTGTAGGTTGGAATTCTGTAGGTGTAACCTGCGTTTGCATAAAGTTTAACCTTGTCATTTAGTTGATAACCAAAATCAATTCCTGGAAATGCATGAAACTTAAAGTCTGAAAAATGATTAACTGCAATTCCTGGAGTAACGTCCAGTTTATCGTCAGCAAATTTAAAACGATGCTCTAAAAATACGGTCACCATTTCGCGTTCGCGCTTCCCTAAATTATTGCTTGATAAATATACTTTAGCAACATCAACTCCAAAACCAGTAACACCTGCTTTTGATGTGTAAGAGGCATTAAATTCGGCACCAACTTTATTGGTTTGATGCAAGTTTCTGTAAATTGCTGGATTCTCGCGAATAAACACATACATATCTTGATTGCGTTTCCAATACATTCGAGGTGTTATCGTGAATTTCTTCGACTTAAAATTTGTAGACACTCCAACCAAACTACTTTGTGTTTCTTCATATTGATTTATTGCTGAAGGTGAAGCGTAAAAACCATTGGCACCAAACTTGCGCTCGGTAAAATAACCAATCACATTAATGGGCGTATTGTTTTTATTGAAACTACTTTTTACAAAATAATTCTGATTTTCAAAATCGGTATTATGTCTATAGCCATCAGAAGTATTTACGGATGCATGCGCAATAACTGAGCTGTTTCCAAACTCTTTTCCAGCAGTTCCAGAAACATGTTGCTGACCAAAAGAGCCTAATTGAAATCCAGCGACATTCAACTTATCTGCATTACTCTTGGTTACAATATTAATAGCTCCTGTAAAGGCATTCTGTCCAAAAACTCGAGCTGCAGGACCTTTTATAATTTCGATACGTTCAATGACTTCAAGAGGCAAAGCCATGTTCATAGTATGGTGACCAGTTTGTGCATCTTCCACTTTAATACCATCAATAAGCAACAGTGTTTGGTCAAAACTGCCTCCACGAATATATAAATCGGCTTGCATACCATTGACACCGCGACATCTCATATCGACTCCAGCAACTTGTTGTAATAACTCAGCCACGTTTGTAGCTGTGCTTTCCATAATATCTTTTGAAGAAATCACAGTAATGGTTCGTGAGTTTTCCTTAAATGGCAAATGTATTCTGCTTGAGGAAATAATAACAGAATCTAATTGCTCTTTTTTAGCTCCTTCTTGAGCGTTTAGAATATAACTTGCTGCTAATAAAGCGACTATTAATAATATACTATTTTTTGTTTTCATACTTAGGGTTTGAGCGTGCAAAAGTAGAGAAATAGACTAAAGCAATATTATAAAATTTCATTTTATTCACGAAACATATATTATTATATAAGGGCAATAAATTATTGTTAAACAATAATTTTATTATATTTGCATATGAAATTTATAATTATGAAATCAATTAACATTTTAAAGATATTAATTAATATTCTTTTTGTACTATTAAACGTAATACTTGTACTAGGGTTTTTACTTTTTATAGCTGTATTATTTTTTAATGAAAACGTGCCATTTTTTTTACAAGGTTATAAAATGCTCATTACATCTTTTGATTGGAATTTATCCTTAGTTCCAATATCTACAGTAGTTAATTTTGTTTTGTTTACACTAGCTATTTATTATTTAAAAAAATGCATTCAACCCTTTATTGAGTCTGATTTTTATTCAACATTAGTAATTTCAAACTGAAAGAAAACAGGAAATTTATTTGTGTTTATCGGAGGAAGCACTATAATAATAAGAATATTGTCAGTACTTTATTTTCAAAGTCTAATTCCAACTGAAGGATATTCAGGATTTAAAATAGCTGGGGTATTGACATCTTCGTTAGATATAACAGTTTTATTTTTAATAATAATTGGCTTGTTCTTTTTGCTTTTTAGTAATGCATTTTTAAATGCAAAGGAGTTTAAACAAGATAGCGATTTAACGATATAATTATGAGAAACACACATATTTTAAAATTCATCGTTGATGTTATTTGGATTTTTTCATTTCCAGTTATTCCACTTATTATTGTATTTATTCCCTATATATTTTTTACGGATGATTTTTCAGGATTGAATTTGGTAGTTAATGGCATAGATCTAGAGGTTTTGGATATAAACTCGAAACTGTTTGTTGCTATTTCATTAATAGCATATCTAGCCTTTATTTATTGTGTTTACAGATTTAGAAAACTATTGCGATACTTTTTGGCAAAAAAAATCTTTGACAACCAAGTCATTAAAGGTTTTAATGTTATTGCAAGTTTGCTGACACTATTTGGGTTTATCATGATAGTAGTTTCTTTTGTGTCCAATGTCATTAATAAAAAATTGGAGTTTGAAATTGGAGTAAATTCAAATCTAATGATAATTTGTTTAGGTCTGTTTTTCCTTGTATTAAGTGAGACATTTAAAGCATCTAAAGAGTTTAAAAAGAATAGCGACCTAACCATATAGCCTATGTCAATTATTGTAAATCTTGATGTGATGTTGGCTAAGCGAAAAATGAAAAGTAAAGACTTAGCAGAAATCATTGATATAACGACCGCAAATTTATCCATCTTAAAATCTGGGAAAGCAAGAGCCATTCGTTTTTCAACTTTGGAAGCTATTTGTAAAGCTTTGGATTGCCAGCCTAGTGATATTCTTGAGTATACTGAAGATTGAAACTAATTTTTAACTTTTTATAAGTTTTCGCCATTCGTCAAAAATAGTATCTTAGTTGCTTAAATTATTATTCCATGAAAAAAGGTCTTTTGTTAGCAACTTTAATTGCTTTTTCTTTTCAAATAAACGCACAAATATCAAGCACTTATGAAGTGTCTTTTGAAAACGCAGTACATCACGAAACTGAAATACAAGCAACGTTTACAAATTTAAAAAAGAAAGAAGTTGAGTTCAGGATGAGCCGAACCTCTCCAGGGCGTTACGCTTTGCATGAGTTTGTTAAAAATGCATATAATGTAAAGGTGACTGATGAAAAAGGAAATGTTTTAAAGATAACTCGTCCTGATCCATATTCATGGAAAGTGTCTGGACACCATGGCACCATAAAAGTGAGTTACACGTTGTTTGCAAATCATGGAGATGGAACTTATAGCCAAGTGGACGAAACACATGCACATTTGAATATGCCAGCAACGTTTATGTATGTTCCAGAACTTAAAGATCAAGAAATGCAAGTGACTTTTAATGTCAGGGAAGATTTAAATTGGAAAGTTGCTACACAATTAAAGCCTGTAACTGATAATACATTTTATGCGCCAAACCTCCAGTATTTCATGGATAGTCCAACTGAAATTAGTAATTATGGTTTGCGCTCCTTTGATGTTGATGGACAATTAGTGCACTTAGTATTGCACCATAATGGAACAGAAGCTGAATTGGATCAATATTTTGAAAGTGTAAAAAAAGTAGTCTTACAACAAAAGGCCGTTTTTGGTGAGCTTCCAAAATTCGATTATGGCAATTATTATTTCTTAGCTTGTTATATGCCAAATGTAGCTGGAGATGGTATGGAACATAGAAATTCAACGGTTATTCCAAGCACAAGAAGCTTAGCAAATGGAGGCATGGAACGGAATATTGGAACGGTTTCACATGAATTTTTCCATTGTTGGAATGTGGAGCGCATTCGCCCAGATTCTCTTGAGCCGTTTGATTTTGAAGCAGCTAACATGAGCGGCGAATTATGGTTTGCCGAAGGTTTTACAAGCTATTATACAGGTCTTATTTTATGTAGAGCTGACTTAGACTTACCAGAAGATTACGTAAAGGGCTTAACAGGAACATTCAATTATGTATGGAATTCTCCTGGACGAAGTTTCTTCAATCCTATTGAAATGAGTTACCAAGCACCTTTTGTAGATGCAGCAAGGTCTGTAGATGAAGTTAATAGAGGCAATACATTTATTTCCTATTACTCTTACGGAAGTGCTTTAGGCTTGGCATTGGATTTAGCCTTGCGTGAAAAAGGATTGAACTTAGACGATTATATGAAATTGGTATGGACTGTTTTCGGGAAATCAGAAAACCCTTACACAATTGAAGGATTGCAAAAAGCTTTAATTAAATATGCTGGAGCAGATTTTGGAAACAATTTTTTTAATAATTATATCTACAAAAGTGAGATGCCAGAAATGAAACGAGTTTTTGAAAATGTTGGCGTTTCATTAACCAGAGATGAGGATAGAACATGGTTTGGTAGTTTTGTGAGAGATGGAAAAATTTCAGGAAACACTACTATTGGTTCTCCTGCGTACAAGGCTGGATTGGAAAATGGAGACACCATCATATCAATTGGAGATTTTGTGCTTTCAGATACATTGAGTTTTAACGATGCTTTAAATAATTTTAGACCCAATGATAAAGCCAAAGTAATTTTTGAACGTTTTGGAACGCAAAGAGAAACTGAAGTTATGTTTCTTTCAGACCCAAGTTATTCTATTTCAATGTTTGAAGCTGGTGGTTTAACACCAACTGAAGCACAAATGGCTAATAGAAAGGCTTGGTTGAGTGGTAAGAAGTAATTTGTGTAAGCTCTTTATTATCAAAGATGATATTTAAACAGTAATGAGTTTGAAAATGTTTCTTTTTAGAGATCCTTTGTTAGCTCAAGCTTAAGGATTTACTTTGTATTTCAATAGTTTTAATAACTCTAGACTGTTTACTATTAAGACACAAAAACATTAAAAAAGGCACAATAATTTTTAAAATTATTGGTCAATGACATTAAACCGTTCACCAAACACTTCTAAATGGCTAAGATTTCCATCAGCTCCCAACCTGAAGGTTAGCATTGCAGTACCATTTTCCTTTTTATCGAAAATCCCTTTATACGTGTCATAATGCCAATGACTCATAGTGCCGAAAAGCGTGTTGTTAATATTAAAAACGAATTGATTTTCTTTTTTTGAAATTATAACATTACCATAGTGTTCATTGTGAAACTTTCCTAGAAGGGAAGCTTCTTCAATACTTGGTTTTGCCTTTTTAATGGGTTCAGGGTCTTTAGGAGTTTCAACATCTGGATGATATAATGTGTACAATTCTTGGGTCCAATCTTTTGTGATTTTGCCGTCTATAAATAAATCAAACACGGTGTACATAATTGCATGACGCAGCTCCAAATGGTCTAGATTTCCCATAACATAAACGCCAATATTTTCTTCAGGAATCAGTCCAGCAAGGGCTACCATTCCTGAGAGGCTTCCTGTGTGAAATTGCACCATTTTTCCTCTATAATCATGCTGAAACCATCCCAAGCCATAGGTCATCCAATGTGGTTTAGTGATTTGTTGCGTTGGATAAAATTCATTTGAAGGAATAATTTGCTGTGGTTTAAACAACTCATCAAAGTTAGATGAAGAAATTAATTGATTGCCATTCTTAACACCTTTATTTAATAGAAATTGTATCCATTTTCCAATATCATTTATGGATGACCACATAGAACCAGCTGGACCAATATTATCTGCCGACATTTGTTCAATCTTTGTAATTTCCCCATCAATTTCATAATGCGCATCTGCTTTATTTTCAATTAGCGTTACTTGTTCCAACAAAGAATAAGTGTTGTTCATTCCCAAAGGTTGAAAAATACGAGCTTTTAAAAAATCTCCCCAAGTTTGTCCACTAACTTTTTCTAGAACTTTTCCAGCAGCCAAATACATTAGGTTTTGGTAAATATAGCTTGAGCGAAGCGAATAAGTCGCTTCAACGTCTCGCATTTTGTATAATGCACTATCACTACTTATGGTCATCATACTCCATAAGTAATCTGTATTACCTAAACCTGTTCTATGCGTCAATAAGTCTCTTATGGTGATTTCTCTTGTTAAGTAAGGGTCTTTTAGTTGAAATTCTGGAAGATGGTTTATGACCTTGTCATCCCAGTTTAGTTTCCCATCATCAACCAACATGGCAAGTCCCGCTGCAACAAATGCTTTGGTTGTTGATGCACACACAAAAAGAGTGTTTTCATCAACAGTTTTATTGGTTCCGATGGTAGTGACGCCATAACCCTTTTTAAAAATGATTTCGCCGTCTTTTACAACCGTTACTGCCAATCCTGGAGGCTTCCAAAGTTCAATGCCTTTTTGAATGTAAGCATCTAATTCAGTTACTTTTTTTGAATTTGTTTGTGCACTTACGGTAAATAGGGTGAGTACAAGTATTTTGATTAATAGGTATTTAAATTTCATCTGGATATTGTTTTTAGGTAGATCTTATTTTCGTATTAAATCAAATCTGTGCGTATATTTTAAAGTGACACTCTGGTTGTTGATGCCGTCAAGATAGTCTTCATCCTTTACAACATTTAAAACTACAAACAAGCCTGTATTTGCATTTTGGAGCCAGCCAAATCTTGCATTTACAGACGTAACGTTTGATATGTTATTGTGCTGCACTAAACTCTGTACAAACATTCTTGGTGTAAACGAGTAAGACAGTCGAGCGCCTCCAACAAATGCAGTTATATCACCATTTGGTAAGTTCAATATATTGTGACTAAGGTTTATGGATGAATTAAATTTATCTCCTAATCTATAATTTATAGTACCACCATTTGAAATACGATCGCCACCAAAATAACCACCAACAACAGTTCTAGTATTAAAAGATAATTTTCTATTTGGATTTGAAATAAAAATGAGTTGTAACTCGCTGTGCTTATAGGCGTCTATTGGAACTTCAACGCCAGAAATTGTAAAAGGTTCAAGGACACCTTCAGTAGTGAAATTTACGCCTGTATGTATTTCAAAACCACTAGCCCAAACCCAATGATTATCAATATGTAAAAAGCTTGTTATAAGCTCATCGTTAAAATTCCAATAACCTCTATATGAAATATGTGGTCTAATTTCTAAGATGCTTCCCCAGTTTTTTGGACGCATGGCTCTAAATAATAAAAATTCTGGTTTTTTAAATGAAGAACGTTGTAAAAACCCAACCTCTGGATTAAAGCCTTCACCAACTTCAGTATAACCTGCATTTATGTTCCAACCATCCCAATTATAAGTACCTAAAAGTTTAAAGGCATGATCCTTTTCTTCAATTCCAGGAGTCACACTTTTTGCTGCAAAACCTGTTATTTGTGCCTTTTTTCCAAGACCATATTTCCCGTCAACAGCAAACACACGATTGTAATCATCAGTAGTGTCTCCTAAACCAGCTCTATTAATAAAAACACCACCAACAGAAGAACGACTAGATGTAAAATCATGATTGACACGAGCCACCGAAAAGTTATTTTTTTCAATACTTGCATCTTTAACATCTTCAGTAAACATAGACAATAAGCCAATATTAGTCTGATTTATTTTACCTGAAACTCTTGCGCCTCCTATAATAGGGACTAAGGAACCATCATTTCCAATACCAATACGTCTGCTAAAAAACAAATCGACTTCACCAGGACTTCCAACTGAAAATTGTCCAGCATTTTCCAAAAAGAAAGTGCGTTTTTCAGGAAAGAATAAATTGAATCTATCTAAATTTACTTGTTGTTCATCTACTTCAACTTGAGCGAAATCGGTGTTGTATGTGAGGTCTAAAGTAAGACTAGGCGTAATACTATATTTGATGTCTGCACCAACTTCAAAGTTAGTATCTGTTTCACTAGGATCAACAGAGTTGTCATTAACAGTTTGCATTAATGCATAAGGAATTACTGTTAAGTTACCAGGACTTTTAAGGTTTAATCCATGCATTTTCCCTGCTAACGATAAACGCTTCATGTCAAAACTCAAAGGCAATGAAGCCCAATAAGCGGTTTCTGTATTCTTGCTAATGTTTCTTTGAAAGTTAATTCCCCAAGTTTGATTCTCTCCACTATTAAAGCGCAACGATCGCAACGGAATTGCAAATTCCGCACTCCATCCATAGTCGCCAGTTTCGGCTTTTACTGTCCAAGAGGCATCCCAGTTTATATTTGTTCCGCCAATCACACCTCCTTGTTGTCGGTTAGCACTAAAATTCCCTTGTCCTTCATTATCAATTTGCGCATCGTACTCCATTCCGTTGGAGTTGGTGCCAAATAAAAAACCGTTTTGTTGGTCATTATAAGTGTCTACAATAAAGAGAAAGCTGTCTTCATCATTCAAATCAGAATCTCTTCGCGAATCAGATACAACTATTGTTTCTGGATTAGAGTCATAACAGACTACAGCAACGTAAAAAACACCTTTAGAATAGGCAACACGAATTTCTGTTTTTTCAGAAGCAGGAACATCAAACCTTGGTTTTATTTGGGTCATTTCGGTAATTGGCGTGATGGTTTTCCAAAGCTCATCGTTTAAAACATCACCATCAATTATTGGATCTGAACTTAATTGTGAAATATTAAAATTTGGTCTTTTTGAAGAAGGATAATTTTGAGCAACAGTAACTTGAACAAGCAAGCACGCAATACTCATGCTAAAAAGTAGTTTATTGAACATTGACATTGGTAAGGTTGGTTAGTAATAAGGTTACAAATTATGAAAAAATGACGAAATAACTACAATTCAATACTTAAACATTTATGGTGATGAGTCAATATTATTAAGTCTTAAAAAATAGATATACTGGTTGTAAAGTTTAATTACAATCACTAATAAGACCAAGTAAATTTAATATTAACACCTATTTATACGTATGGTCTTATATTTTTTGATTTATTTGTATTGAACTCATCTTGATTTTTTGTTTTTAACCGAAAATGAGATGAAATTTGTTAAGATGATCCTATTTTTGAAAGGCATAGCATCGCTACGCATCAGAAAATAGATGAAATATGAATGAATTTCGGCCATTTTTTAGGAAATAGAAAAAGGCGAGACGAATTCATGTGTAAACACCCAAATAATGAAGAGATATTTACTATTATTCATAGTTTTTTTAAGTGCGTTTTCTTACGCTCAAATATTAGAACCAGTTGATTGGATATTTGATAGTAAGAAGATTAATGACACTGAATTTGAACTTAGTTTCACTGCACATATCGATGAGCATTGGGCAGTTTATTCTCAGTTTGTAGATGATGGAGGGCCACTTCCAACAACCTTTACTTTTGAAGAAAATAACGATTTTGAGCTTGTTGACAGTGTTATTGAGCTTGAATTGAATAGAGTTACAAAGCATGATTCTGTCTTTGACATGATCGTTACTAAATTCTATAATGAGGCTCGATTTACTCAACGAATCAGATTGCTATCAGATAATGCTATCATAAAAGGAAACGTCGACTTTATGACTTGCGATGACGAGAAGTGCATTCCAAAACCAGACAATCCTTTTGAATTTCAAATATCAATCTCGGGCGAAACGTCTGCCCAACAAACAACTGGAGATGATGTCATTATTGATGATGACACAGTAAACAATCGGTTATATGGTATTTTGCCAGCTGACATTTCAAAATTAGATACCATTTGTGAAGGAGAAATAGCAACCGTTTCTAATAATTCAGAAGCTGGAAAATCACTTTGGAGTATTTTTGGTTTAGGATTTTTAGGAGGCCTTTTAGCGTTGTTAACACCTTGTGTATTTCCAATGATTCCTTTAACGGTTAGTTTTTTCACTAAAAAGAATAGTAAAAAAGGCTCAGGGATTTCTAAGGCAATACTTTACGGATTTTTTATTCTTGCTGTTTATTTAGTATTAAGTATTCCGTTTCATTTAATAGACTCCATTAATCCTGATATTTTAAATGAGATTTCAACCAATGTAGTTCTTAACGTCATTTTCTTTTTGATTTTCATGTTTTTTGCCTTTTCATTTTTTGGATATTATGAATTAACTTTACCAGCAAGTTGGACTAACAAAACAACAAAAGGAGAGAATATTGGAGGTGTATTAGGCATATTTTTTATGGCACTAACCTTAGCTATTGTGTCCTTTTCATGTACAGGGCCAATATTAGGATCTTTACTTGCAGGATCCTTAACTGCTGATGGTGGAGCATGGCAATTAACGGCTGGAATGGGAGGCTTTGGATTGGCTCTTGGTTTGCCTTTTGCTTTATTTGCAATGTTTCCTAATATGCTTAACTCATTGCCAAAATCTGGTGGTTGGCTAAATACTACCAAAGTAGTTTTAGGCTTTTTAGAATTAGCTTTGGCATTCAAATTTTTATCAAATGCAGATTTAGTGAAACATTGGGGAATTTTAAAACTTGAAGTCTTTTTAGGAATTTGGATTATTATTTTTATTGGATTGGCACTTTATCTTTTGGGTAAAATTAAATTTCCACACGACTCACCAATAAAAAAACTATCGTTTTCCAGAATAGCTTTTGGAATTTTAGTAGTCGCTTTTTCAGTATATCTAATGTCAGGATTTAGAGTAAATAAAGATACTAATACGTTTACATCATTAACCTTATTGAGTGGCTTGGCACCACCTGTTGGTTATAGTTTTTTATATCCAAAGGAATGCCCAAATGATTTAGAATGCTTTAAAGATTTAAAAGAAGGCATTGCTTACGCTCAAAAAGTAAACAAGCCAATTATGTTGGATTTCACAGGTTATGCATGCGTAAATTGCAGAAAAATGGAAGAACATGTGTGGCCAGACGGAAAAATTGATGCATTAATTAGAAATGATTACGTATTGATTTCATTGTATGTTGACGATAAAAAAGAGTTGCCAGAAGACGAGCAGATTTTGGTAAGTAGAGTGAATGGAGGGACTAGACAATTAACCAATTATGGTCATAAATGGGCTCATTTTCAAACACAGTTTTTTCAAAGTAATTCACAACCCTTTTATGTGTTGTTGAGTGCAGACGGAAATACAGTATTAAACAATCCTGTTGGCTATACACCAAATGAAGATGATTATGCGTCTTTTTTAGAATGTGGCTTAAATGCTTTTAATGATCAAAAACCAGCATCTTCAATCTTTGAAATAAATTAGAAAAGTTTTTTTTGAGTGCAAATTACCTCTTAAAAAATTAAGAAGAACAGC
The DNA here is from genome assembly GCA_937916035.1 of uncultured Lacinutrix sp. Lineage (GTDB taxonomy): Bacteria > Bacteroidota > Bacteroidia > Flavobacteriales > Flavobacteriaceae > CAJQLB01. Next base: position 173 of record CALGIH010000373.1, on the reverse strand, counting down.
TTAAAGTTTGGTAAAACTTTAACGGTAAAGCATTGTGATTAAAATAGTAAGCAAGTATCTTCGTTAGTATAGATACTGATAAAATAGTATTGAACCTTTTAAATAAATTAGATTATTAATGCCAGAAAAGAAACAGCTTAAGTACGATAAAGCTTATTTAAGAATTGCTGATG
>CALGIH010000372.1 GCA_937916035.1 uncultured Lacinutrix sp. | reverse complement strand
CACTTGTTGCAGTTATTTTAGCAATATCTTTAAAACTTACCATTACTTTTTTAGATTTTGAAAAGCTTATATTTTCATTAGTAGTAATGTTTAAAACGCCATTTTTTACTTCGGTAATAATAACGTCGTGCAAGTTTTCGTCAGCTTCAACCTCTAAGCTTACTTGGTTACTTTGCTTTAAATAGACGTCTAAACCTCTACTGACTTTAATTTCAGTAAAGTCATCGCTAATGGAACGTTCAACTGTTTCAACGTTTCCATTTCCTCTAACTCCAAAACCAAAATCTCCATTGAATTGGCATGAAACTAGTAAAAGACTCATAATTAGGGCTGTGGTTAATTTTGATATAGTTGTCATAATTTGATTGTTTTTTGATTTGATTGATTTTATATTCTTAAGCAAATGTCTTTGTTTTTAATTGTTTTACAATTTGTTTTATTCTGAACTGTTGAATGTTGTTTCTGAATTGTTAATCGGTTTAATGAAGACTAATAATTCTAGTCATTTTCCAGTCTTCGTTGTCTTTTTTCCAAATGGTTACAAATTTGCTTGGATTGGAAATGGCATCTGGTTCTTGATTATTATAAAATTTATGATAACCCATTTGAACAACTCCATAGTTATTTATAGGATAAACTTCAATACTTCCTTTTATTAATTTTCTGGTTACTTTTCCACAAATATTAGTTTTCAAAGCTTCAATAATATCTGTTTTAGAGGTTGAAAGACCTCCCGTGTCATGGAAGAATTCTATATCTTCAGATATTAATGCTGCTTGTTGCTCTAGATCACAAGTGTTATATGCTGTAAAAAATATGCTGTCTAGTTCTTCAATCTTGTGTTGTAGCGCAATATCTATTGGTTTATAATTTTCTAAAACTATTACGTTATCTTGTTTTTTTGAATCACAGGATGTGGTAAACGCTGTAACTAAAACAATGCATGACATAAAAAGAATAGTATGTTTCATCTTAATTGTTTTTTGATTTTATACTAATTCCTGAAGAGTCAATGGTGGTTTTAGTACTTTCAGTTTCACTTAAAACACTATCGCTGGTTACTTTAATAAGCACATCAGCATCCTTTATCTCAAGACCATTACTATCTAATTTGAATTGAGAATCTTCATCTTTGATGTCAATGTTTATTTTGTAATTTGAACCCTTAGGGCAGTCTAAACAAATAACATCATCATTAATAACTTTTAGGTAATGCTCTTCAAAGCCGTTATCAATAATATCTCTATAAGATGATGAGTTTCTATGAAATGAATACGTGTTGTCATCTGTCCAAACCGTTGTTCCTTCTGGTAAATACAAAGTAATTTTCACATATTGATCACTAAATTTATTCTCAAAATCGGTTAAATGAAAAGGATCAAGTTCAAGTTTATTTCCTGCAAAAGTATAGTTGTAATTGATATCTCTTGCGCGTTCTCTTGCTTTTTGATAATCACTTCCATCTCCACTTTTTTCAATACTTATAGATGCTAATGAATCTTTTGTCGATCTAAAAACTAAACGAACATTGGTTGAATATATTTGCTTATTATCACGGTCATCTCTTACAATTCTAAATTCACCTCTATTTCTATTAAAGCGTCTTGAGCTTGATCTAAAATCTTCTCCATTATCAGACATCTTTATATACAAGGTGTCTTTCGCTGTAATTGCTAATTCCGTTTTTTCAGTAACACTTTCATCATAAATATGTTCGTTCAACTCTCTTAACGCAAATACCGAAAGCGTAACAATTGAAGCCAACCATAATCCGAGAAGTGTGAAATTTACTAATCTACCTAATGATTTTAAATTGTTTGTGAGAATCTTTAATCCTAAAATAAAGATGTAGAAAAACGGAATTCCTACAGCAAAAAGTAATAATAATGACACGATCCAAATTGGCAAATTAGTAGAGTTTACTGCATTTGCGAAATCTATTCCTGGAAAATGAAACAAATCAGCAGCTCCAACGGTAAAAAGGCCAACAATTAAACCTATTAAAGTAGAAACACCAATAATAATTAATAGAATGCCAATGAATTTTGCGAAAATCTTAAAGAAAAACATGATTATGTTTCCAAGGGCACCAAAGAATGAACGAGATTTATGTTTTACTTTATTACCAACACGATCAAAATCGGCATTTGAAATTCGGTCGGCAACACCATCAAGACTTTCTTTAACATTACTAAACCCTTCTTTTACTTTTTCTTCTATATTAGTAATGTTAACAGGCTTTCCCGACATTGCCAGTTTTTCAGAGGTTGTTTCTGCAGCTGGCATTAATATCCATAATAAGATATAAACAAGAATTCCTGTTCCAAATCCAAAGAATAGAATGAC
>CALGIH010000371.1 GCA_937916035.1 uncultured Lacinutrix sp. | reverse complement strand
GAATGGGTTTTGATAATGACATACCGCTAATATCTAAGCCTTTTCCTAAGCTTTTCTCAGGATTTTTAGTGATCTTTTTAAAATACCGCACATTGTAATAAGCCATGACACATAAGGCAGAAAAACACAGGACACTTCTTAAAAGTGCCCCTGAAAACATTGGAAGTTGAGCTATTTTATGACCAGTTCCAACTGTATATGGATTAATAGGAGAGAGACCAAAACCAATGGTCATGGCTCCAACTGAAATTCCTGCAGCAAGAATTAAATCACCACCAAGTGCTAAACTAAGTACTGCTGCAATGGGAACCATAGCAATATTGTTTTCATAACCAACAGCGACACCAAGCAAACCATAAATAAAGGTCATGATAACGATGATGAGATGTTTGTTTTTAAAACCTAATTTCTTAACAAGCGTTCCAACAGAATTTTCAACAGCTTTGGATTTTTCCATAAAGCCAAACATAATGGCTCCTGCTAATACTATAAAAATAATTTCTACTGCAGCTTTAAAACCAAGTGGAATAGCCTTAAACATGTCAAGCAAACCAATTGGTGTTGATGGAATTACTTTATAGGAATCTGGAATTACTGAACTTCGACCATCAACAACAACACGTTCATACGTTCCAGCTGGTAATATATAGGTAAGAATTGTAACTAAAACGATGATTCCAAATAACATGGTTACTGCATGTGGAATACGTTTATACCATGCTTTGTTTTCAAAATTAAGTGCGCTCATTTAAAATAAAAAATAAGAGCCCAAGATAGTATTTTCTTTTACGACCTCAAATTCTTAATGCGTTCTAATAATGTTGGATGCGAATAATGCATAAAAACGTAAGCAGGATGAGGTGTTAAATTGCTTAAACTATTTTTTGAGAGTTTCTTGAGTGAGGTAATAAGAGGTTCTCCAGCGTACGTTTCTTTGGCATAGTTGTCAGCTTGGTACTCAAATTTTCGTGAGAGGTAATTCATTATTAATCCAGTTATTTCACTAATTGGACTGTACAACAATCCAAATGCAATTAAGCCAATATGAAAACTAGGGATCTCAACACCTAAAGCATTTGATAATAATGGATTTGAAATTAGTAGTGATAATATATACAATGTTAAACCAGTTAACAGAATAGATGCAAAGAGGTTAAATATAATATGTTTGCGTTTGTAATGACCAACTTCGTGCGCTAAGACTGCGACAATCTCTTCATCGTTTAAATCGTTGACTAACGTATCGTAAAGTGTGACACGTTTTTCACTTCCAAAACCTGAAAAGTAGGCATTAGCTTTCGTGCTGCGTTTGGAGCCATCAATCACGAAAATTTTATCGAGCTTGAAGCCAACAGTTTGAGCATAAGTTGCAATTTTAGTTCTCAATTCACCATCTTCTAAAGGTGTTTGTTTATTGAATAATGGTACAATAAGCTTAGAGTAAAACATATTCATAAATACTGAAAACACAGTTACTAAAGCCCAAGCATACAGCCAAAAACTACTTCCAGAGGCTTCATAAAACCATAGAATGAGTGATAAAATACCACCACCAACAATAATAAGCATTAGCCACCCTTTAATTTTATCAAGGATAAATGTTTTCACCGTTGTTTTGTTGAAGCCAAATTTTTCTTCAATGACAAATGTTTGATAATAAGCAAAGGGAGTTGTTATGATATCGCTTGCCAACATGATAATTCCAAAGAAAATAAGTGCAATTATGATATTGTTCGAGCTATAACTTCTAGCAAGGTTATCGACATATTCAAAACCATCAAAGTAGAAAAAAGCTAACGTTAGGATTAAAGAAAATGCCGATGTGATGTTTGAAAAACGATCATTCGTTGCCTTGTAAGCTTGTGATTTTTTGTATTCATCTTCATCGTAAACATCTTGCAGTTCAAGTGGTAATTCGTCATTAAAGTGTTTAGCATTAAGAGAACCTAATACCTTGTCGATGATAAAATTGATGATGATGATACCTATGATGATGTAAAAAAGCGTAGTACTT
>CALGIH010000370.1 GCA_937916035.1 uncultured Lacinutrix sp. | reverse complement strand
TTTTTAAATGATGACAATAAGGCAATGGAGTTAAAACGACATATAGAAGCTGACACATTAGATGCCTATTTATCTGAAAAAGAATTGGCCTTGGTTAATTATGCCAAAAAGTTGACGTTTCACGCTGATAAAATTGAAAAAGAGGATATTGAAAAGCTCCAATTTTTCGGTTATTCTGATGGAGAAATTCTGGAAGTAAATCAGGTAGCTTCATATTTTAATTATGCCAACAGAACTGTTTTAGGACTTGGTGTTAATACCAGTAATGAAGTTTTGGGTTTATCACCTAAAAATAAAGACTCTGAAAGTTCTTGGGATCATCAGTAATTAGGAATACTCAGGTACTTTACCTTTAACGCCTTCAAAATATTTATGCATAAATTTAAAGTCTGCTTCTTTATCATCAGTAGGATAAAAAGGTTTAGAAAATTTATTTTCTTTATTTTAAAAATCTAGTGTAAACATTATAATAGGTACGTTTGCGGCTTTAGCTATGTAATAAAATCCTGTTCTCCACTCTTCTACTTTCTTTCGTGTACCTTCTGGAGCCATTGTCATTCTAAAAACTTCTTTTTCCGCAAATAATCTCGCAATTGCTTCGACTTGGTTTTCATTGTTCTTACGTTCAACTGGAGCTCCTCCTAGCCATCTAAAAAACCAACCAATAGGAAACTTGAACAATCCTTTTTTTCCAACATAATTGGTTTCTATTCCTATTGCTGAACGCAATAAAATACCAATAAAAAAATCATGCCAACTTGTATGAGGCACAGCAATTAATACTGCTTTCTTCACACTATCAAAATCTGAAAAGCCAGTGGCTTTCCAACCAAGAAGTTTATGATAAATGAATTTTGAAAGCCATTGCATAATTACATTTTTTGATACAAGGCTTTAAGTACTTCAGGTGTGATAGATTTTCGCCAGTCTATTCCAATGGCATTTTCCCATAGTGGTTCTAAACTTAAAGCTACGTTAATCATCACATCAAACTCGTCATCACCTAAATTGGCGCACAACCCTTGTGGTAATTTGATGCCATGTTTATCTTTCATCATTTTAAAAAGCTTTACACCCTCAGGATAATATGTTTCTAAGTGGTCAAAAACGATACAATTTCCAATCCCATGCTTTGTTCCTAACAAATAAGATAAACCATAACTTAAGGCATGTGCAACTCCAACTTGAGAATACGCAATGCTCATTCCTCCATGCCATGAGGCCATCATAAGCTTATCTTGAGACTCCTCAGCAGTTAACTTATCATCAACAAATATTTCCTTGCACAAATCATAAGCTTTTTCACCATAACTCTGGCTAAATGCATTTAAATAAGTTCCATTTAAGGATTCAATACAATGTATATAACAATCCATTCCTGTATAAAACCATTGGTCTTTAGGAACGTTTTTTGTTAATTCAGGATCTAATATCACTTGGTCAAAAGGAGTATAATCACTATTGATGCCTAATTTTCGTTCGGGACCAGTAAGCACAGTAGTTCTAGAAACTTCTGATCCAGTTCCTGAAATAGTAGGAATTCCAACGTGATAAATAGCTGGGTTTTTCACTAAATCCCAACCTTGATAATCACTAGCTTCTCCTTTATTTGTTAGCATTATGGATACTGCTTTTGCAATATCTAAAATGGTCCCTCCACCAATACCAATAATACCTGAAGGACGTTCTTTTGAAGAGACAATAATATCTTCTACCAACGCATCTATTTGAGATGTTTTTGGTTCCTCATTCGCAGGAACATATATTAATTTATCATCGTAAGACAAAGGAATCCTGGACGTTAACCATCTATTTCTTTTAAAGACATCATCTACAAGAAATATAAATGGCGCCTTAACTGAGGTCCGTTTCGGCGAAATAATTTCATCTAATTGATTG
>CALGIH010000369.1 GCA_937916035.1 uncultured Lacinutrix sp. | reverse complement strand
TCTTTAAAATCTTTATTAATGTAATAAATGGAACCTATAATCATTCCGAAGAAAACACTCCAAACAAATAGTTCGCAGTGTTCAATGAGATAATCAAGTATTTTGGAAACACTAAAATAACTCACAATCATTCCTAAAAAAAGTAAGCTTAAAAAACGACCATTGATATAACGAAAGAAGCTTTTGAAACGACCATTGATAAGAAGTTTCAAAGCTTTATTATTAACCTTTTGGAGTGAGTAAATAAACTCTTCATAAAAACCTGCAACAAAAGCCACAACACCACCAGAAACACCAGGAACTTTATTGGCAGCTCCCATTCCAAGTCCTTTAATGACTAGAAATAATTTGTCTGTAAATGTTCGCGTGCTTTGCATTGGTTGTTAGTCGTTGGTTTTTGAGCCTAACTTTTCAAGTATTAAGATAGTTAAAAAACCAATAACCATAAGTCCAATAGCCAAAGTAAGCTGATGTTTACCTTCAAATGCAAATGGCGAAATGCTTTCTTCTAAGAAAGGTACTTTTTCACCATGAGAATTGATTCTTGTGCTTAACACTTTTTTCCAAGGCCATATTTTATTTAACGAACCAACCATAAAACCTGTAAGAACAGCTAATGTTAGGTTTTTGTAATTTTTAAACATCCATTTTAATACTTTTGAAAATGTTTTTAGACCAATAACAGCTCCAATTGCGAGCATTAAAAACTTTAAAAATGCTGCTTTAAATAATTCAAAGTTTGTAGTAACAAGACTCTGTATTAATTCATCAACAGTATTAATTGCGGTTTGATATGCGCCTAGAATTAATAAGATAAATGCTCCAGAAACGCCAGGAAGTATCATTGCTATTATTGCAATAAAACCACAAAAAAATAAATAAATATTGCTTTCTGGCGATGCATAAGGCTCGGCAATAGTAATTAAATAAGACAAGCATGTTGCAATAAGAATAGTAACTACGACGCTAATATTCCAAGTTTTGATTTGTTTTCCAATATAGAGAACACTTGCAATAACTAACCCGAAAAAGAATGACCAAAGTAGTATAGGTTCGTTCGCTAAAAGCCATTTTATGACCTTCGCTAAGGATAAAATACTTAAGGCAATGCCAAAAAGAAGTGCTATTAAAAAATTACCATTAATTATAAACCAAGCTTTTTTAAACCCTGAACTTTTCCATACTTTAAAAAAGCCGAAGTTCAGGCTATCTATACTTTCTATTAACTCTTCATATATGCCAGAAATAAAGGCGATTGTGCCTCCTGAAACTCCAGGAACAACATCAGCGGCTCCCATTGCTATACCTTTTAGTGAGATGATGAAATAGTCTATTAAACGTCTTTGCATTAAATTGAAATTAAGAAACTTAAAGGTATGGAATTTTAACTGGAAGCATTTTTAAATTGCCCTATTATTTTTGATATTGATGCGCGTTTGTAGATGGAAGGGAAAAGTTCTTCAAGAATAAAATTGTAGTCGAAATTTAACGTTAAAGCATTATTTAAATGAACAATGCCTTCGCTTATTTTTTGAAGCTTCAGGTTAAGCCCAGCAAGTCTATATTCTATTTCTTCGCTTTCTGGATAAAACTCAACACATTGTTCGAAATTAAAAATAGCGGCTTCATATTCTCCTAGTTTAATAAGAATATCACCTCTTGAAATCCAAGTACTTAATTCGTGGTTTCCTAACTCAAGAGTTCTTTTAAATCCTCTTTCTGCTTCTTCTAAGAAATTTAAACGTTGATTTATTTGCGAATATAATTTCCAATAAGCAACGTTGTCTTCATCAATATTTATGGCTTTATTTATATAATGTAAAGCATTTTGATAATCTTGATTT
>CALGIH010000368.1 GCA_937916035.1 uncultured Lacinutrix sp. | reverse complement strand
GCAACCTTTATGTTATAAAAATCAGCCATATTTTAATTCAATACATTTAACTAACACTTGTTAGTTTGATGAACAAATTTACAAAATAATATGATAACTATTTGTTAATTCCTTTAATGAGCACCAAACTTAATTCATTTGTAAATTTTTGGATGTCTAAATCTTCCTTTTTTGGGAGCCAGAGATAAAGTGAACGCAAGGTAGAGAGCATCGAAAACAGTATTACTTCAGGATTTCCATTGACAAGTTCATTATCTTCAATTCCTTTTTCGATAATATTTCGAAAGTCGTTTTCATAATTTTTTCGAAGTTTTAAATAGCACTCTAATTCCACTTCCAAATGCATCCAATCGTTATTTAAGGATGCCATACCAAATTGATTATGAGAGGTGATATTTACATGCAAAGCCACGATGTTTTTTAATTTATCAACACTACTATCATCAGAATTTTTAATGATTTTCATTTGCTCTGTAAACTGTTCTGCTAACGACATAATAATGTCCGATAAAATTTCTTGTTTAGATTCTATGTGATTATAAAGGCTTGCAGCCTTAATCCCCATGGATTTAGCAATGTCTCGCATTGTTACTGCGCTATATCCTTTTTTTTGGAACAATATTGCCGACGTCTGAATTATTTCGTCCTTACGTGTTTCGTATTTCAAAAGTTGTAAATTTGTTATAGAAATTATGATGAAGATACTGAAAAACTGTAACACAAGTTACATGCTAGTCATTTAATATTTCTGTTATTTGTAAAAAATATTATTTATGGGAATTTTTGAGTTTTTATTTGGTAACCAACAAAAGAAGAGAGCAGACTATTTGAAAAAAGGCGCTGTTATCTTGGATGTCAGAACAGATAGAGAATACCAATCTGGAGCTATTAAAGGAGCAAAACATATTCCACTAGATACGTTACGTAATCATGTTAATGAACTTAAAAACCTCAACAAGCCAATTATTGTGTATTGTGCAAGTGGAGTTAGATCAGCAAAAGCTACTAAATTTTTAAACTTAAATAATATTGATGCTATCAATGGTGGAGGTATAAATTCTTTAAAATCAATAATAAATTAGTTCATAGAAGCCTTGGTGTTGCAAACAAACTCTTAATTGATTATCTTAGAGGTCAACCTTCAACACTCACATTATGGAATTTAATAGACGTCAATGGCTTAAAACAGCATCATTAGCTGGCGGATTTACACTATTTAATGGTTTAACTGGAATTCAACCTTTATCTGCTGAAGAAATAAAAAGATTCAATCCCCGAAAACTAGAAAACCCAATTCGTCTAAGCTCCAATGAAAACCCTTATGGTCCATCTGACCGTGTGAGAGCTAAAGTTACAAAAGCCTTTAATGATGGTTGTAGATATCCATATGAATACGCAGATGAACTTGCCGACCTATTAGCCATAAAGCATGGTGTTCCTTCAGAAAGTATTATTATAACTGGTGGATCAACTGAAGGATTGAAAATTGCAGGTATTACTTTTACCGCTGATGGAGGAGAAATTATTGCAGCCAAGCCAACATTTTTGGCAATGATGCAATATGCTGAAATGTGGGGAGCTAATATTAATTGGGTTCCTGTTGATGAAAATTACGGCTATGATTTACAGGAAATTGAAAAGCGAATTTCATCAAAAACTAAAATGGTTTTTCTGTGCAATCCAAACAATCCAACTTCTACTTTATTACCAGCAGATACATTGACAGATTTCTGTACTTCTGTAAGTAAAAAAACTATTGTTTTCAGTGATGAAGCTTACTATGATTATATAGAAGACCCAAACTATCCTTCTATGATTGAGTTGGTGAAAAGAGGAGAAAATGTAATTGTTTCTAAAACCTTCTCTAAAGTTTATGGAATGGCAGGAATGCGTATTGGCTATTTGATAGCTAAACCCGAATTGGCTAAAATAATACGCGCGAATGTTGTTGCAATGAGTAATGTGTATGCCATTGAAGGTGCTAAAGAAGCCTTATTAGATACTGACTTTTATAATTTTTCTATTAAGAAAAACTTAGAAGCTAAACAAATTATTTATAACGCATTGGATCATCTAGAATTAGACTATGTTAAGTCTAGCACTAATTTTGTCTTCTTTAAATCAGGTCGTGATATTAATGAATTAGGAAAAGAAATGCTAGCCAAAGGAGTTAGAATTGGAAGAGCATTTCCGCCGTTTCTAGATCACTGCAGAATAAGCACAGGAACTATTGATGAGGTCCAATTATTTTCGAAGTCTTTAATTTCGCTTTATTAAACAAAAAAGCATTAGATCCCTTTGTTTCCAAAGTTCTCTAATGCTTAAAATTTATTGATTAATAGCAGGACAAATATAGAATCATATAAACATGATGAGCCTATTTTTCGACGACTGTTTAATTAATTAGTTAAACTGAACAACAATGCATATTTAATCGATTAAATTGTTTTTTTTCGCTTTTTGAACTGCTTCAAGTTTATTATGGACTTGTAATTTTCTATAAATATTCTCAATATGTTTCCTAATAGTGCCTGTTGAAAGAATTAAGTTTTTAGCTATTAAATTATAACTTAATCCTTTACCAAGTTGCTCTAGCACTTCTTCCTCTATAGATAACCAATACCACAGATCTTATCTTCT
>CALGIH010000367.1 GCA_937916035.1 uncultured Lacinutrix sp. | reverse complement strand
CATTGTTTATAGTAATCATCTGCATCTATAAAACCATGTGCTTTTGAAGTGTAAACATCATCAAAGTCTCTTAAAGTTTTAATTGACTTTATCTTATCAATACTCAGCATATCAGAATGTTGAGCTTGTTTTATTTTAAGCCTGTTAACTAAGTGTCTTTTAAAATTATTATGATATAAAATATTTTTAAACGTATGCAGTTCTTTACAAGAACCGTTTAAATCACAAGGCACAGAAACAGCAATGACACCTTTTACTTGCGAAGGAATCATGTTTTGTTCGCCTAAATATTTTAAAACCATATTTGCTCCTAGGCTAATTCCGTGGAAATAGATTTCGGAATAATCTTTTTCTTCTATGAGGTGCTTAACAATATCAACTAAATCTTCGGTTGCACCTGAGTGGTAACTTTTATACTCTAAATTAGGTTCTCCGCTGCAACCTCTAAAGTTTACACAAACTGCATCAACACCGTTTTCGTTGAATAACTTAGCTGGTCCTAGCATGTATGGTCGTTGCGCATTACCTTCTAGACCATGAAGCATCACAATTACTCTATCTGTTTTCTTAGTTGCAAAGCTCCAATCTAAATCTAAAAAATCATTATCGCTCAGCGTAATGCGTTCTCGCTTCTGTTCGACTTTAATTCTTCTGATTAATCCAGAGTAAACTGTTGAAACAAATCCGTTTCTAAAGAAAAAAGGTGGTTTGTAGGTTGATGTAACTATTGGCATTATCTCTTATTCTTCAAAGCATCCGATGGTTTAGGTACAAAATGATGCTTTCCACCTGCTCTATCATCATCCAAAGTTACAGGAATATCATCATTAAGTGTACGTTCATGCCAAGTTAAATTTTCTGTGCCATCATCGCGTTGCACCATTGTGATACAATCTTCAACAGGACAAACTAAAGAACATAAATTACAACCAACACAGTTTGCCTCTATTATACTTGGTATTCTAATACTCAAATCATCAGACAAAGCAATAGCTTGATGCGCTCCGTCATCACAGGAAATATAACACAATTCACAACCAATACATTTCGCTTCATTAATTTCGGCTACCACTTTATGCTTTAAATTAAGGTGTTTCCATTCGGTTACATTTGGCAAAGCTTTACCAGCAAAATCGTAAATAGTTGTATAATTCTTTTCTTCCATGAACTGACGCAAGCCTGCTTCCATTTCGCGCACAATTCCGAAGCCATAATGCATAACCGCCGTACATACTTGAACAGATGTAGCTCCAAGTAAGATAAACTCCACAACATCTCGCCAAGTTTCAATACCTCCAATTCCAGAAAGAGGCACTTTATTTATTTCAGGATGTTGCGCTAAATCTTTTAACATATTCATAGCAATTGGCTTCACCGCTGGACCACAATACCCTCCATTCGTTCCTTTACCATCTACAACAGGATAAGGTGCATAACTGTCTAAATCGATACCTACAATACTTTTTATGGTATTGATTAAGGAAATAGCATCTGTTCCTCCTTGCACAGCTGCTAAGCCAGGATACACAATTTCAGAAATATTAGGTGTTAATTTTGTGATTACAGGAATATTTGCCGCTTCTTTCACCCAACTTACAATGGTTTTGAGCACTTCTGGCTCTTGACCAACCGCTGAACCCATGCCGCGTTCACACATACCATGAGGACAACCAAAATTAAGTTCAATACCATCTGCTCCAGCATTTTCAACATCTTTAATGATTTGTATCCATTCTGCTCTTGTTTCAACCATTAACGAAGCAATTATAGCATGATCAGGAAAATATTTTTTAACTTCTTCAATTTCACGAAGGTTATCTGCTAAAGGTCTATCGGTTATTAATTCAATATTATTGAAACCCATCATTTTGGTATTTCTGTAATTAACAGAACCATATCGACTAGAAACATTAACTACAGGAACTCCAAGCGTTTTCCATACTGCTCCTCCCCAACCAGCTTCAAATGCTTTCATAATTTGATAACCCGAATTTGTTGGTGGTGCAGATGCTAGCCAAAATGGATTTGGTGATTTAATTCCTGCAAAATTTATTGATAGATCGATCATGCTTTTTGTTTTTTATTGTCATTCCGCACTTGATGTGGAATCCATTAAATTATATATTCTTATGGTGAGATATCCTGAATCTAGTTCAGGTTGACAGCCCTTTTTAATTGTTTATTTAGCCATTGATGAATTCCTTGAGCTGCCATTTTACCATCATAAGCAGCATTAACAACTTCTGCTCCTCCATTAATAGCATCTCCTCCAGCAAAATACTTTGGATTAGACGTTTGGAAAGTTTCGCTCACAGCAATAACAGTTCTATTGTCGATTTTTAAATCATCTATAAGCGCATACAAATAGCCTTGTTTAGTCTGACCTATCGCTTTAATAACTAAATCACATCGTACTGTAAAAGTGTTATTCATATTCGTTTTTAATTTTCCATCAACTAGTTCTGTTTTGGCAAATTTCACACCTTCAACTTTTCCATTTCCAACAATAGCTAATGGCGTTACATGAAATAAACTATCCACTCCAGCACTAATAGCCAAGTCGTATTCAAAACCATACGCTCCCATTTTTTCTTTAGAATTTCTATAAGCTAAAACTACCTTTTTGGCTCCCATTCTTGCGGATTCTGAAGCAGCATCCATGGCTGTGTTTCCGCCTCCAAGTACCACAACTTTTTGAGGCACTTTCATTTTATGTTGTTTCTCGCGAAGCGCTTCAATAAATTCAACTGCTCCTATAATACCATCTTTATCTTCGCCTTCTATCTTTAAATCTTTTGTTTTTCCTAAACCAACACCTAAAAAGATAGCGTCGTAATTTTGCTCTAGTTGTTTTATTTGCTCTTTTGAAGTAATTTCAGATTTATATTTAATATTAAAGCCCAACTGGTTTTGCAGATAGTCTATTTCTTTCAACACCTCTTCGTTACTAATTTTATAAGGCGCAACTCCATGAACGTTCAATCCTGAAGGCAATGTTTTGGCTTCATAAATATCA
>CALGIH010000366.1 GCA_937916035.1 uncultured Lacinutrix sp. | reverse complement strand
GTTTAAATGTACAATAAATACGATGAAAAACAAATAAATGTTATCATTTTAGATAAAATACATTTCGGTATAATAAGGATTAACACATAACTATTTGATTATTAGTTATATTCTGAGGTTAAATGGAATTTAATGCTAGGGTACTTTTGTTGTGTCATTTGCAATGAGAACATGGAATCTGCCAAAAAGACAAGCTGGTTTTGTTTGTCTTTTGCCAAAAATCGCTGCTTTACACGTAAAAACTCCTTAAACTCTTCATTGTTTTTGTTCTCAGGCTCAACCCAACATGCTTTGTGAACATTTAAATTTTCATAAGTACATTTTGCACCATATTCGTGCTCCAATCTGTATTGAATCACTTCATATTGCAGAGCTCCAACGGTTCCAATCACTTTTCTGCCATTCAGTTCAAGTGTAAATAATTGGGCGACACCTTCATCCATTAATTGATCAATACCTTTGTTTAATTGTTTTGATTTTAATGGATCTGCATTATTAATATATCTAAAATGTTCTGGTGAGAAACTAGGAACACCTTTATAATTTAAAATTTCACCTTCGGTTAACGTATCTCCAATTTTAAAAGTTCCGGTATCTTGTAACCCAACAATATCGCCTGGATAAGAAATATCTACAATTTCCTTCTTTTCAGCAAAAAAAGCATTCGGACTTGAGAATTTCATTTTTTTATTTTGTCTTACATGGAGGTAAGGCTTGTTCCTTTCAAAAGTGCCTGAAACAATTTTGATAAACGCTAAACGGTTTCTATGATTAGGGTCCATGTTAGCATGTATTTTGAAAACGAATCCTGTAAATTTTTTCTCTTCAGGTTTTACCAAACGTTCTTCACTATGTTTTGGTCTTGGCTTTGGTGCTATTTCAACAAAACAATCCAATAGTTCACGGACGCCAAAATTATTCAAGGCTGAACCAAAAAACACTGGTTGTAAATGACCATTTAAATAAGCAGTTTTATCAAATTTTGGATATATACCTTCAATGAGCTCAACTTCTTCACGTAATAGTTTGGCAGATTTTTCACCAATTAATTTAGTGAGTTCTTCGGAAGCTAGATCAGAAATTTCGATAGTTTCTTCAATATCTTTTCTGCTATCACCACTAAAAAGGGTCACGTTCTTTTCCCAAAGGTTATAGATTCCTTTAAAATCGTAACCCATTCCAATAGGGAAACTAAGAGGAGTAACTTTTAAGCCTAGTTTTTGTTCAACCTCATCTAACAAATCAAAAGCATCTTTACCTTCACGATCCATTTTATTGATAAACACAATCATTGGTATATTTCGCATTCTACATACTTCAACCAATTTTTCAGTTTGCTCCTCAACACCTTTGGCAACATCAATTACAACGATGACACTATCAACAGCCGTAAGTGTTCTAAACGTATCTTCAGCAAAATCTTTATGTCCTGGTGTATCTAGAATATTAATTTTTATACCATCATATTCAAACGCTAAAACTGAAGTTGCTACCGAAATTCCACGTTGACGCTCAATTTCCATAAAGTCGCTAGTTGCACCTTTCTTTGCCTTATTGCTTTTTACGGCACCAGCTTCTTGAATGGCACCACCAAAAAGGAGTAACTTCTCCGTAAGTGTCGTTTTTCCGGCATCTGGATGCGAAATAATACCAAAGGTTCGTCTATGTTCTATTTCTTTTAAAAAGCTCATATTTTTTACTGCAATTGGGTAGCAAAGATAGGATTATTAGTCATAATAAATATAATTGATAGGACACCTTTTTAAATCTATCTTAAGCCTCGGTTTTTTTAAAATATCTCAGTATTTTTACATTATGAATGAAGAAAAAGTTATTCTAGTAAACGAAAAGGACGAGCAGATAGGCTTAATGCCTAAAATGGAAGCTCATGAAAAAGCTATTCTCCATCGTGCGTTTTCAGTATTTATTTTTAATGATAAGAATGAGTTGATGCTTCAACAGAGAGCGTTAAGTAAGTATCATTCTCCGGGTCTCTGGACTAATACTTGTTGTAGTCATCAACGTGATGGCGAAAGTAATATTGAAGCTGGGAAAAGACGATTACAAGAAGAAATGGGGTTTGTGGCAGATTTAAAAGAAACGACCTCATTTATTTATAAAGCACCTTTTGATAATGGTTTGACTGAACATGAATTTGACCATATTCTTGTAGGTTATTATAATGAAGAACCATACATGAATTCTGAAGAGGTTGCCTCTTGGAAATGGAAGAATCTTGAAGATGTAAAAGTTGATATTTCTTTGCATCCAGAGGTTTATACGGCTTGGTTTAAAATTATTTTTGATAAATTCTATAAACACATAAATTTAGATGACCATGATGGTAAAAGTTAGTAGAAAAGCACATTTTAATGCTGCACATCGCTTGTATAGAAAAGATTGGAGTTATGAAAAGAATGATGAAATTTTCGGAAAATGCAACAATCCGAATTTTCATGGTCACAACTACGAATTAATAGTAAGCGTTACTGGTGAGATCGATCAAGAAACAGGTTATGTGATTGACATGAAAGTTTTAAAAGACATCATTAAGGATGAAGTGGAAGATGCCTTTGATCATAAGAATCTAAATGTTGAAGTGCCTGAATTTTCAACATTAAACCCAACTGCTGAAAATATTGCTGTTGTGATTTATAATAAAATTAAGCCAAAACTTGAGGCATCGTTAGTATTGGAGATTACTCTTTATGAAACACCTCGTAACTTTGTAACTTATACAGGAAATTAATCTATGAAGAATCATTTATATCCTATTAAGTTTCATCCAATTTTAAAAGAAAAAATTTGGGGGGGAA
>CALGIH010000365.1 GCA_937916035.1 uncultured Lacinutrix sp. | reverse complement strand
ATAATTAACGAAAGGATGCTTAGTTTTTTCATAGGTGAACAATAATTAATATGTTGGCTCTAAGATAGCAATTATTATAGGTATTCACTGTACTGCATAACCCTATAATCGAAGGTGTTAAAATCTGGGTTTTTCGCCTTCAATTGCTTGTATAAGGGAATGCTACTAATTCAAATATTGGCTGCTCCAGAGCCAGAGGTTAAGGATACTGTTTTAATAGTACGCATTTTTTCAACAGATTGCATTCCTAAAAAAGCAGTCCCGAAACTTCGGAATTTTTAATTGAAACTAAAATAGTATAAAAATGGATTCCTGCCTTCGCAGGAATCACAGAGTTTATCTAACAAACACCAATTCTGTGTCTGTTGACATGGCTTCACTAAAGCCATAGCCTTCATAATTAAAGCCCTTAATCGCATCAATACTATTCGCGTTGGTGTCAATAATATAACGCGTCATGAGTCCTCTGGCTAATTTGGCGAAAATAGCTATCACTTTGTACTCACCATTCTTAAATTCTTTAAAAACAGCAGTATTTACAGGTACTTTTAATCCTTTTACATCAATTGCTTTAAAATACTCATTACTTGCTAAATTTAAAAAAAGCTCATCATCTTCAAGTTCATCATTGAGGCTTTTTGTGATCTTTTGCTTCCAAAATTCATACAAGTTTTTGTTTTTACCAACAGGGAATTTGGTTCCCATTTCTAATCGATAAGGCTGCATTAAATCCAATGGCTTTAAAATACCATATAGCCCAGAAATAATTCTAACTGTATCTTGTACTTTTTTTAATTTATCCTTCGGAATGGTATAAGCATCCAAACCACGATAAACATCACCATTAAAAGCATAAATTGCTTGTCTTGCATTGTCATTTGTAAATGGTAATTCCCAATCTTGATTGCGTTCATAGTTAAGCTGACCCAAAGCAGGTGAAATACTCATAAGCTTTGACAAACTTCTGGCAGATTTCTTTTTGAGTAATTTATTTAAGCGTTCAGAATCATTTAAGAAACAAGATTCTGTCGTTTTAGCACTTGGCAAGGTAGCTTCAAAATTGAGTGATTTGGCTGGTGATAATACTAATTTCATAGGCATTATACTTTCTTTCAAAGTTACAATTACCTATGAATAAAATCAACATTAGGTTTTATTCTTTTTTATCGATGCATCAAGAAAGTTTATTACTAAATCTGATGCGTAGCATATTTACGCCACTTCTTAACACATTGCTGTATATCATCAGGGATTTCTGAAGTAAAGCTCATAAACTCACCAGTTTTTGGATGTACAAATCCTAAGGTTCTAGCATGTAGTGCTTGGCGTGGCAATGCTTTAAAGCAATTAACAACGAACTGTTTGTATTTAGTAAATGTAGTCCCTTTTAAAATTAAGTCACCTCCATAACGTTCATCATTAAACAATGTGTGTCCAATATGTTTCATGTGTACACGAATTTGGTGTGTACGTCCTGTTTCTAATCTACAAGATACTAATGTTACATAACCAAAACGTTCTAATACTTTATAATGTGTGACGGCTGGTTTCCCTTTATCTTCATCATCACCATAAAACACCGTATTCTGTAATCTGTTTTTTGGATGTCTTCCTATATTGCCTTCAATAGTGCCTTCGTCTTCATCAACATTTCCCCAGACTAATGCTACATATTCACGTTTGCTTGTCTTTTCGGCGAACTGATTTGATAAATGTGCCATCGCTTCTTCCGTTTTGGCAACTACCAACAATCCACTTGTGTCTTTATCAATACGATGTACCAAACCTGGACGTTCACTAGAATTATCTGGTAAATTTTCAAAGTGAAATATCAAAGCGTTTATAAGTGTCCCTGAATAGTTCCCATGACCTGGATGCACAACCATTCCTGCTACTTTATTAACAACCAAAACATCATCATCTTCATAAACAACATCAATTGGTATATCTTCAGGAACCAATAAATATTCATGAGGTGGATGCTCAAACAACACCTTTATCTCATCAAAAGGTCTTACTTTGTAATTGGATTTTACTGCTTCTCCATTCACTTTAATACTACCTTCTTTAGCAGCCGCTTGAATTTTATTTCGCGTAGAATTTTCAATAAAATTCATTAAATATTTGTCTATTCTTAGTGGTTGCTGTCCTTTTTCAGCAACAAAAGAATAATGCTCGTATAAATTAGAATCGTCTTCAGATAATTGTTCCTCCATATTAAGGTTTTTGTGATCTATTTCCATTACCTAAAACCAAATCAATTTTAGTCGTTTTTTCAAGCAAAGTTCCAGGAGCAATTTTTTCCCCTTTATACCTCACTTCAATAACCTCATCTTTTCCAATATCATTGACATATGTAATATTCCCAACTTCAAAACCTAAAGCTTCAATTGTAGGTTTTGCTTGTCTGAACGTACGACGAATAATATTTGGAACGCCGGCTTTTCGATAACCTGACGGATTTAAAGTAAGGTAAATTTTTCTATTTTCTTTAACCAATGCCCCAGCTTTTGGTGCTTGTTCTATCACTGAAAACTTTGGGTAATCAGGATTATAGTTGGCTGAATCTTGTACAACCATTTGCAAATCACTGTCCTTAATTTCAATTTCAACAACATCTAAAGATTTGCCAGTTAATTCTGGAACTTCAACAAATTCTCCATGGTTGGTAGAATATCTTAACCAAGTAAGCATCAAAAAACTTAACACAATTAGCGCTATTAGTGCAAATCCTAATTGTTTCAAAAACACTTTACTCTTTAAAAATTGAATGAGACTCATAGATTAAAAATATTTAGCAAAACTAATCAAATTTCTGCTTTAAAATAAAATTAGGGCGAACATTACTTCATATACGTTATATAAAAACCAAAAGGTTTTCCGTTTAGATAAAATAAATGATATTTTTACAAAACGGAATAAATTTACACTTATTGAATGGCTAGCATTTTGCTGAAATCAGATAACTAAATATGAAGAAAAATATTGCCATAATTATGGGAGGGTATTCTAGCGAATATGAAATCTCCTTAAAAAGCGGAAATGTAGTTTATGAATCTTTAGACAACACAAAATACAATTTGTTTAGAATACATATATTCAAAAACAAATGGGTTTATGTAGATGCTGATGACCAAGAATTTCCTATTGACAAAAATGATTTTTCAATTTCTTTAAATGGTAGTAAAACTAACTTTGATTGTGTTTTTAATGCCATTCATGGTTCTCCAGGCGAAGATGGCTTTATGCAAGCCTATTTTAAATTAATAAATCTTCCGCAAACAAGTTGTAGCATGTATCAAGCAGCTTTAACTTTTAACAAAAGAGACTGTTTAAGTGTCTTAAAACCTTACGGAATTAAAACAGCCGAATCTTTTTACCTAAACTTAGGTGATCATGTAAATGAAGATGCAATCATCAAAAAAGTTGGATTGCCATGTTTTGTAAAAGCCAATAAAGCAGGTAGTAGTTTTGGTATTACCAAAGTTTATAAAAAAGACGAGCTACAAAACGCTGTTGATGTTGCTTTTGTTGAAGATGACGAAATTATTATAGAATCGTTTCTTGATGGTATTGAAGTATCTGTTGGTGTGATAACTTATAAAGGTGAAGTAAAAGTGCTGCCAATTACTGAAATTGTGACAGAAAATGATTTCTTTGATTATAAAGCAAAATACTTAGGAGAATCTCAGGAAATTACGCCTGCGCGAATAACCAAAGTACAAGAAGACAAAGTCAATAAGATAGCGAAACAAGTTTATGAAATTTTAAAAATGACAGGCTTCTCAAGAAGCGAATACATTTTTAAAGATGGCGAACCACACTTATTAGAAGTAAATACAGTTCCTGGCTTTACACGAGCAAGTATTTTACCTCAACAAGCTGCTGCTGCTGGAATTTCACTGAAAGAATTATTTGGGAATGCTATTGAAGAAGCTTTAAAATAAAAGCATTATTTTAGTGATATGAAACGAGCCATTTTTCCAGGATCTTTTGATCCAATCACCTTAGGACATTACGATATAATTAAACGTGGTGTCACACTCTTTGATGAAATTATTGTAGCTATTGGTGTGAATTCTG
Source organism: uncultured Lacinutrix sp. (assembly GCA_937916035.1). Classification (GTDB taxonomy): domain Bacteria; phylum Bacteroidota; class Bacteroidia; order Flavobacteriales; family Flavobacteriaceae; genus CAJQLB01. The sequence continues at coordinate 2,354 of CALGIH010000365.1, read as the reverse complement.
AAAAAAAATATATGTTTTCATTAGAAGAACGCAAGAAATTTATTGAAGATACTTTTGCAGATGAACCAAAAGTAAAAGTAATGACTTACAAAGGCTTAACCGTAGATTTTTGCAAGAAAATAGATGTGGAATTTATTCTTCGTGGATTACGTAATCCTGCAGATTTTGAATTTGAAAAAGCCATTGCTCATACCAATAGAGATTTAGCTCCAATAGAGACTGTGTTTTTATTAACTTCAGCACAAACTTCATATATAGCTTCTTCAATAGTTAGAGACGTTATTAGAAATAATGGTGATTACACCAAGCTTGTCCCAAAAAGTGTGCAAGTGAAATAATAAAATTATGCAGCCCTTCGATATTAACTTCTTAGATCATGTTGCTATTTGTGTAAAAGACATGGAGATATCCATAGAATGGTATGCTAGAGTTTTGGGATTAAAAAAATACCAACTCGAAAAATGGGAAGAATTTCCAATTTTTATGTTAGCAGGGAAAACTGGAGTCGCAATATTTCCAGCAAATTCAGAACATCAAAAACTTAATCTAGAATCAAGAAACGTGAAGATAGATCACTTTGCCTTTAATGTATCTAGCCAAGATTTTCAGAAAGCTCAAGAGTATTTTAAATCAATTGGTGAATCTTTTCAATTTAAAGACCATCATTACTTCCACTCTATTTATCTAAAAGATCCCGATAATCATACAGTTGAGTTAACAACTTTGCTAGTAGATGAGAATGACTTCTATAACTAACTACAAATTGTATTCATTCAGCCCTTTGGTAAATGCTTCTGGGTTTTCAGCTAAGTGATAACGAGGATCGTCAATCGCCTCAACAATAATACCTCTAAACATTGGACTTGACTTATAAAGCAACACTTTACAATCTTCACTAAGATGTTTCAATTTAACCGATTTCCCTTCAGCTTTATATTTATTTACTAAACTAAATATAGCTTCAATAGCAGAATGGTCGCTTATTCTAGATTCTACAAAATCAATTTCTACATGCTCTGGATCGTTTTTTACGTCGAACTTATCATTGAATGCTGAGATGCTACCAAAGAACAAGGGTCCCCAAATTTCATAGATTTTGGTGCCATCTTCACGCATGCGTTTTCTAGCACGAATACGTTTCGCATTTTCCCATGAAAACACTAAAGCGCTGACAATAACTCCTGCAATAACTGCAATTGCTAAATCAAATAAAACGGTTAAACCAGACACCAAGATCAAAACAAAAACATCTGTTCTTGGTATTTTATTCATAATTCTAAAACTTGACCAAGCAAAGGTGCCAATAACCACCATAAACATTACACCTAGTAACGCAGCAATAGGTACTTGTTCAATAAGCCCTGAAGCAAACAAAATAAACCCTAATAAAGCTAAGGCAGCAACAATTCCAGATAATCGACCTCGTCCTCCGCCTTTTATATTAATAATAGATTGACCAATCATAGCACAACCACCCATTCCTCCAAACAATCCTGTAACAATATTCGCACCTCCTTGCGCTAAACATTCTCTGTTTGTGTTTCCTCGGGTTTCGGTTAAATCATCGATTAAATTCAAGGTCATTAAAGATTCTATCAAACCAATAGCTGCAAGAATTAAGGCATAAGGACCAATAAAAAATAAGGTTTCCATATTAAATGGGACCTTACTAAATATATCAAACTGAAACTGAGGTAATCCACCTTTCAATCCTTCTCCTCCACCTTCACGAATAAAACTTCCAACTGTAGCAACATCCAATTTTCCGAAAATCACAATAGCTGATACTACTAAGATTGCCAATAATGCCTCTGGTACTTTTTTAGTTACTTTAGGCAAACCAAACATAATTCCCATGGTTAGTACAACTAACCATATCATTATCCATAGTTGTGTTCCATGCATCCAAACTTCTTCACCATTTTCAATGGTTATGAACATGCCTAATTGGGACAAGAAGATTACAATAGCTAATCCATTAACAAATCCCATCATAACAGAGTGAGGAATCAATCGTACAAACTTTCCAAGTTTAAAAAAACCTGCAAGCATTTGTATAAAGCCCATTAAAATAACCGTTGCAAATAAGTAGTATAGTCCAAGCTGTTCGCCTTCAACTCCCATCGCATTCCCTTTGGCTACTAAAGCAACCATAACTACCGCCAAAGCTCCTGTTGCGCCACTAATCATTCCAGGTCGTCCTCCAAAAATTGACGTAATCAAACCAATCATGAAGGCTGCATAAAGTCCAACCAATGGGTCAACACCTGCAACAAAAGAAAAAGCAACAGCTTCAGGCACTAAAGCCAAAGCCACAGTTATTCCACTTAAAATATCATTCTTGGCATTTACTG
>CALGIH010000364.1 GCA_937916035.1 uncultured Lacinutrix sp. | reverse complement strand
TGCTTGCGCATCCAACCCAATTCTTTTTTAAAGAGCTGTTTGGCTTTGTTGGTTTCTGTAGCTTCTTGCTCAATACGTGCTTCCTTCTTTTCTAAGTAATAGGAATAATTGCCTTTATAATTAAATATTTCGCCTTGGTCTAGTTCTATGATTTCGTTACAAACACGTTCTAAGAAATAGCGATCATGCGTCACCATAAAGATGGTCATGTTTTCTTTGGCGAAGAATTGTTCTAGCCATTCAATCATTTCTAAATCCAGATGGTTGGTTGGCTCATCAAGGATGAGTAATTCTGGTTTATTGATTAATACATTGGCTAAAGCCAATCGTTTTTTCTGACCACCTGACAATTCCTTTACTTTTTGGTTGAGGTCTTCTAAATTAAGTTTAAATAGTATTTGCGTGTATTGTGTTTCAAAATCCCAAGCTTCTAAACGATCCATGTCATCAAAAGCATTTTGATAAGCATCTTCCTCTTCTGGATGTTTCAGGGCTTCATGATAGGTGTTGATCACTTCAAGAATGTGATTGTCTGAAGCAAAGATGGTTTCTTCAATGGTTAGCTCAGGATCTAGCTCTGGATCTTGCGATAAAAAAGAAGTTTTAAGATCTTTTCTAAATATAATTTGACCAGTATCTGGCGCATCTTTATCAGACAACATATTTAGGATGGATGTTTTTCCAGTTCCGTTTTTAGCCACAAAGGCTATTTTTTGGTCTTTATGAATGCTAAAGGAAACACCTTCAAACAAGGTAAGTTCTCCATAGGATTTTGCAATATTTTCGACGGTAAGGTAGTTCAAAGCTATTTTTTTACAAATAACGTACAAATCCTGAAACTAACACAGAGAAGTTAAGGATTGCTCTCTAAAATAATAATTTATAGTGTTAAAACTAGTTTATATTGTTGTGTTAGACCGTTTTTTAAGGCGTACTAAATTGGATGAACTGCCGCAGTTATTTAATGTGTTGTTTGGCCATATGAGTTTTGTTGGTCCCCGACCAGACGTTCCAGGGTTTGCCGATGTGTTAACAGGCGACGACCGCGTTATTTTAAACGTAAAGCCTGGGGTTGCTGGTCCTGCTACCTTGAAGTATAAAAACGAATAGCAGCTTTTGGTAAGGCATTCTGACCCAGAAACATACGATAGAACGACTATTTGGGCAGATAAAGTCGAAATCAATAGAAAGTATGTGCAAAACTGGAGTTTTTTTTTAGATTTGACCTATATTTTACAATCCGTATATAAATAGATATGAATACACATCACAAAATTGCCGTCATTGGCTTAGGTTATGTTGGCCTACCTTTAGCCGTTGAATTTGCAAAACAATACGCAGTTATTGGTTTTGATATCAACCCGAAACGTATTAATGAACTGCGTTCAGGCGTTGATAAAACCCTTGAAGTTGAACCTGATATATTGAACACTGTATTGTCAACAGAAAATACCGCTTCTAATGGCTTGTTTATTACGGATTTGGCAAGTGAGATGGCTGATTGTAATATTTACATCGTGACGGTTCCAACGCCAACCGATGCTTTGAATAAGCCTATATTTACACCTTTGATAACATCTAGTGAAACTGTTGGCAAGCTGCTTAAACCAGGGGATATTGTTATTTATGAATCCACAGTTTATCCAGGTGTCACCGAGGATATCTGTGTGCCTATTTTGGAAGTCCAATCTGGACTTGAATTTAATACTGATTTTTATGCAGGTTATTCACCAGAGCGTATTAACCCAGGAGATAAAACCCATACCGTTACTAAAATATTGAAAGTCACTTCAGGTTCAACGCCTGAGATTGCTGAGGTTGTAGATCAACTTTATAAAACCATTATCACTGCAGGCACCCATAAAGCACCTTCCATTAAAGTGGCTGAAGCTGCCAAAGTGATTGAAAACTCACAGCGGGATATCAATATCGCTTTTGTGAATGAGCTATCTAAAATATTTAGAATTCTAGATATCGATACGAAAGCCGTCTTAGAGGTTGCTGGAACCAAATGGAATTTTATCAATTTTACTCCAGGACTTGTTGGTGGTCATTGTATTGGTGTTGATCCTTATTATTTGGCTCAAAAAGCAATTGAGAGTGGGTATAATCCAGAAATTATTTTGGCTGGACGTAAGATGAATGATAGTATGGGAAGTTATGTCGCTTCAGAAACCGTAAAGATGATGATTAAGAAAGGGACACGAATTAAAGACTCAAAGGTTTTGGTATTAGGTATTACTTTTAAAGAAAATTGTCCTGATATTAGAAATTCGAGAGTTATTGATATTATTAATGAATTCAACACTTATGATGTTGCTGTTGATGTTTATGATCCTTGGGCCTCTTCTGAAGAAGTCAAGGAAGAGTATGGTTTTGATTTGTTGAACTGTAACACAAAATTACAAGACACGTATGATGGTATTGTATTAGCCGTGTCCCATAAGGGGTTTTTAGATTTGGATATTACAGCTCTTAAATCGGATACCTGTGTGGTGTTTGATGTGAAGTCTTTGTATGCTAAACATTTAACAGATGCGAGATTGTAATGATTAGCTCAGACCGACCTCCTAAGAGTTGTCATTGCGAAGCCTTATTCAAGTTGTCATTGCGAGGAGTGACGTAAGGAACGACGTGGCAATCTCATGAATAGAATGAAAGATTTATGAAACCTGGTTTTGTATATATCCTTACTAACAAGAACAACTCGACGTTATATGTTGGAGTGACTTCAGAAATAGTGATAAGAATAAAACAACATAAGGAAAAATACGATTCTAAATCATTTACGGCTAAATATAATTTGAATAAACTTTTGTATTGCGAAGCCTTTCAAATGATTGGTGATGCAATAGGTAGAGAGAAACAACTAAAAGCTGTTATTCCGAGAAGTGACGTAAGGAACGACTTGGCAATCTCATGAATAGAATTCTTATTACACAGATTGCTTCACTGTGTTCGTAATGACGAAGCATTATGAGATTACCACGATCGTACCTCTCTCGTAATGACAGAATAAAAAAATTAAATAAGTAAAACATCATGTACAGTAACGCATATCACAATC
>CALGIH010000363.1 GCA_937916035.1 uncultured Lacinutrix sp. | reverse complement strand
TAGACGAAGCACCAGACAGTTATCCAAATAAAGATTTTATGGAGTTTGTAAACCCGGATTCTTTAAAAATTATAAATGCTTTCGCAGAACCAAGCTTGTTAGATGCTAAAGTAGGAGAACAGTTTCAGTTTCAAAGAATGGGTTACTTTAATGTTGACAATGATACTACCTTAAATAAATTAGTGTTTAATAAAACCGTTGGTTTACGTGATTCTTGGGCTAAACAATCCCGAAGTCTCGGGACGAAAAACAGCACTAATCAAAATCAACCGAAGCCACAACAACAGCAGCAACAGCGCAAAGCGATTAATGTGATTCAGCAATTAGGAAAGAAATACACCAATCTTCCAGAAGAAAAACAATTAAAAGTTAAAGTAGAAATTCAGGAACTGGCTAAAGATGTGTCTTACGAAGAATTAGTGCCTTTATTTAACACGACTGCGAAAAAAGCAGGAACTAGGATTGCTGTAACATTAGTGCTAAGAGAGCTGCTTAAAAACGGCTTAGAACGCAATAATGTTATAAATGAGTTTATTGAAAAAGCGCTTAATGATCAAAATAAATTATTAGTGACAGAAGCGTCAAATATTTTCTAAAAGTTTAACAAACTTTTGAGAGCACATATTTTTGTAAATATCTTAAATTAAGTGTTTTATATGTCAAACTTAATTATAAAGATGAAACAAAAGTTACTTGCAGAAATTTCAACACTCATAAGAAAAATAGAGACAGAATATCCTGAGCTTTATCAGCATTTAGATGAAAGCCCTTTAACCATTCCTGGAATTAATCAAGCAAACGTAGATAATGAAGCGCTAGAGAATTATTTGCAAACCCTTAAGGATATGCTAAAGCCTTATAAAAAAAGCCCTGATTAATACCAAGTCATTTTATTTATCTTTCTTTTTACTGTTCTGATTTTTCATCGCCTCACCAATTTGGTTACTTGCAGTAAAACTAGCAACCATATCATTTAACATATTGCTTCCAGCCTGTGGTGAATTTGGCAACAAAATTAAGTTGCTATTGGTTTGACTACCAATAGATTGTAAAGTATCATAATGCTGGGTTACCACAATTAGAGCAGATGCTTCCTGAGAATTAATACCAACTTTGTTAAGTACCTCTACAGATTCTTCTAATCCACGAGCAATTTCACGTCGCTGATCTGCAATACCCTGCCCTTGTAAACGTTTGCTTTCCGCTTCAGCCTTTGCTTTTTCAACGATGAGAATACGAGCAGCATCACCTTCATATTGTGCTGCAGTTTTTTCTCTATCAGCAGCATTAATTCTATTCATAGCTTGCTTAACTTGGGCATCTGGATCAATATCTGTAACTAAGGTTTTAATAATATCAAAACCATAGCCTGACATTGCTTCGTTTAGTTCTGATTTTACTGCAAGAGCAATATCATCTTTCTTAACAAAAACATCATCTAGCTTCATTTTTGGAACTTCTGCACGAACTACATCAAAAACATAGCTTGTAATTTGATCATGCGGATAATCTAGTTTATAAAAAGCTTCATAAACCTTTTCTTCTATAACTCTGTATTGTACAGATACTTTTAGTTTAACAAAAACATCGTCAAGCGTTTTGGTTTCAATCATAACATCTAATTGCTGAATTTTTAAACTTAAACGACCAGCAATTCTATCTACAAGCGGAATTTTCAATTGTAAACCAGAATGTCTAATACTCTGAAACTTTCCAAAGCGCTCTACAATTACAGATGTTTGTTGCTTCACAATAAAAAAAGCGGAGATTAGTATTATTAGTCCGAAAAAAATAATAGGTATAAAAACGAATTGAGCCATAGCGATAATATTAAATGGTTAGAAAATAAATGAATACTAAATTAAGTTATATTTCTGTCAATCATATCATAAACAATAATGAAATTTAAACTCCCTTTTCTATTAGTAGTACTTAAGCTATGTTTTGTTATAAATATTTCAGCACAAGCATATAAAATTAAAAATGGTATTGCCATTCAAGGGAGGTATCACTCAATTTGATATTAGTACAGATAATTTTGTCACTAAAAAAGGCAACGGCTTTATTGGCGGAATGGCAGCAACGGTTGATCTTCCTCATAAATGGTACAACGTGAGTTATGGTATGCTACTTTCTGAAAACAATTTAGAAATTTCTGGAAGAATGACAGATGATGTTGCTGGAAACGAAATGATAGCCTATAAGTTGATGACTGTTCAAGTAGGCTTCTTATTTCATGCAAAAATCTTAGAAGATAATCTAACCATTGACCTTGGACCACAACTTCAATACAACGCAAAATTAGAACTTAAAGATAGTGCTCAAGAAACCTATTTATTAACGGTTATAACGCTTTGATGGCAAAAGATATAACTGACATCTCACAGTTCAACGGTAGGTATTTCCGCCGGAATTGGAGCTTTTAGAATAAGAGCACAATACGGTTATGGACTGACTAATATTTTTAGTAAACTCAATAATAACAATTTAAATACTATTGGAGGCAAAAGCACGTTCAAAGGCAATCAACAATTGCTTTCACTTACAGCAATGATAACGCTTTAAATAGTTTTATTTAAGTTGTTAATTCTATTGATTGATTCTGCTTTTCCAATCATAAACATAATATCAAATACATCAGGACCTTGTAATTCGCCAACCAAAGCTAAACGCAAAGGCATCATTACTTTTCCGAAGCCTATTTCGTTTAATGTTATCCATCCTTTTACAGCATCTTGAAGCGTGTCTTTTGAAGATTCATCTGCAGCCTCAATTATAGTTACCAATTCTTCCATCAATGATTTAGTGTCTTCTTTGATAGCTTTTTTAGAAGCCTTTTCATCGAAATTATCTGGAGCAACAAAAAAGAAGCTACTTAATGCCCAAAAGTCAGATATAAAAGTGGCACGTTCCTTTATTAAACCAATAACCATAGCAATATAACTTTCGTCTATAGATGTTAATTCAGAACGAGACGTTTTAAACTCAGAAGCCAATGTTTCATTGGATTGCTCTTGCATATAATGATGATTGAACCATTTTATTTTTTCAGGATCAAAACGAGCGCCTGATTTATTTACGCGTTCTAATTCAAACGCTTTAGTTAATTCTTCAAGACTGAATATTTCTTGCTCAGTTCCTGGATTCCAACCTAAAAAACCCAAAAAGTTAACCATTGCTTCTGGGAAATAGCCAGCTTCTTTATAGCCACTTGAAATTTCACCAGATTTTGGATCTTTCCATTCTAATGGAAAAACTGGAAAGCCAAGTTTATCACCATCACGCTTGCTTAATTTTCCTTTTCCTGTTGGTTTTAATATGAGCGGTAAATGTCCAAATTCAGGAGCTTCCCAGCCAAAAGCAGCATAAATTTGGAAATGTAATGCTAAAGAAGGCAACCATTCTTCACCACGAATCACATGTGTAATTTGCATTAAATGATCATCTACAATATTTGCTAAATGATAGGTTGGCATACCATCACTTTTAAATAAAACCTTATCATCTAACACATTCGTGTCAATCTGAATATCACCACGAATAATATCTTTTAAATGAAGCGTTTCATCTTTTGGCGACCAAAAACGGATGACATAATCGTCACCCTTAGCAATTCGTTTTTCAACGTCTTCTTTAGATAACGAAATGGAGTTGGTTAATTTTTCTCTGTTGTGCCAATTATAGATAAAAGTTTTCCCACTAGCTTTATGTTCTTTTCTGTGAAAATCTAACTCTTCATTAGTATCAAAGGCATAGTAGCCTTTACCTTCACTAATTAATTCATCAGCATATTGCTTATATAAATGCTTGCGTTCACTTTGTCTGTAAGGCGGAAATTTTTCATTTTTTCCTGGACCTTCATCAAAAGGAATTCCGCACCAATTCAAGGACTCTACGATGTAATTTTCAGCACCTTCAACATACCTATTTTGATCTGTATCTTCAACGCGAAGCACGAATGTGCCATTGTGTTTTTTGGCAAATAAATAATTGAAAAGTGCGGTTCTAACACCACCAATATGTAATGGACCTGTTGGACTTGGCGCAAAACGTACGCGAACATTTTTAGTCATGAATATGATTTAAGAGTGCAAAGATAGAGTGATAAGATAAGAGAACAAAGAAAAAAGAATATAGAGGAGCAGTCTTTTATATATAAGTGAAGCGATCTATAATTTATTAAGATATCATTTCTCTAGGGACACGCTTATTCATAATGGCAAACCATAAAGGTGGAAGTAAAGCCAAAACCATTGATGTTGGATAGCCATAAGGTAATTGAGGGCTTTCATCATGGCACTCAAGAACCTGATATTTTTTTGAGGTTCTTAAATGATGATCACTGTGTCTAGTTAATTCGTAAAGCAAGATTCTTCCAATAACATGATTGGAGTTCCATGAATGTATTTCACTAACACGCTCATAACGACCTGAATCTTTTTTCATTCTAAGTAAACCGTAATGCTCTATATAGTTAACGGTTTCTAATAGTAAAAAACCACTAATTGCAGCAAGAACTGTAAATAATAATGCTGTTTTTCCAAAAATTAAAAACACAATAATCAAGTAGGAACTTTGAATAATCAAATACCAAAACATATCATTTCGCAATGAGAAAAATGAAAGATTGTAATTTTTTAGTAATTGTTTTTGAATGTTCCAAGCGCTAAAATATTGCCTAAAAGTTGATGTAACCCAAAAGGAATAAACACTTTGTTTGTATCGAGCAGTAGCTGGATCCTCTTTAGTGGCTGCATGTAAGTGGTGACCAAAATTATGCTCAATATAAAAATGCATATAAAGTGAAGGCAATAACAAAGCCTTGCCAATGAAGCGTACTTTTGAAGCTTGTCTATGACCAAGTTCATGAGCAACGTTAATGCCATTTCCTCCTAAAACAATCCCAACAGAAAGCACTAATCCGATAAATTCATAGGTTTCAAAACCGTATAGTGACACTTCAATAAATGACCAGGCAAGTAACGCATACACAATAGGAAGGTTCAAATAAAGCAACCAATCAAAAATAGGATTTATTGATCTTGAAGTGATTTCATTTTCAAGGTAGTTACTGTTTTCTTCCTTTAAAATCAACTCCAATATTGGTATAAAACCAAATACATAGATGGGTGTAAAAAACAACCAAAACTCTTTAAAATAAAGCCCAATAATTGCGCTTAATGGAACTGTTAATGCTGATAAATATTTTAAATCTTTGAGTTTCATATAAATTCATAATAACGATGAAGCTACGTCAATCATCGACTTTAACACAATGTTATAAAGTTCAGAGCAGCAAGTTAACAATAAAATTGTAGATTTATCTATTAACACAATAAACAACCGTTAATGAGTAATTTTGATGCCATACAGCAAAAGCTTGAAGGGTTTATAAAAAAGTATTATACAAACGATCTTATACGTGGTGTAATTTTATTTGCGGCTATTGGTTTGCTGTATTTTTTATTTACGCTGTTTATTGAGTATGTACTATGGTTAAACCCAATGGCCAGAACAATCTTGTTTTGGTTATTTATTGTTGTTGAACTTGCGTTGTTTGCTAAGTTGATTGCGCTTCCGCTTTTTAAATTGTTTAAACTACAAAATGGAATTAATTACCTAGACGCTTCCAAAATTATTGGACAGTACTTCCCAGAGGTAAATGATAAACTGTTAAATGTACTACAACTCAAGGAACACTCAGATGAATCTGAATTACTTTTAGCGAGCATTGAGCAGAAATCAATTGAACTTAACCCCATACCTTTTACGCTTGCTATTAATTTCAAGCACAATGCAAAATATCTAAAATTTGCGTCCATTCCGCTGCTTATACTTTTGTTATCATTTATTTCTGGAAAAATGAATTGGTTTAGCGATAGTTATGAACGTGTTGTTAATTATAAAACAGCATACGAGCCACCAGCTCCTTTTAAGTTTTTTGTTATGAATGAAAACCTGAATGCTATAGAAAACAAAGATTTTAAACTCATCATTACTACAGAAGGAGAGATTGCACCTGAAAATGTTCAAATCTCATTTAATAATGAAACCTATTTTTTAAATCAAATCAAACCAAGCGAGTTTGAATATATATTTTCTCAACCGAAAGTAAACTTAGATTTTAACGTATTTGCCAGCGGCGTAAAATCAAAACCGTACACACTGAATGTTGTTGAAGTTCCTACCTTACTTGGTTTTGATATGGTTCTAGATTATCCCTCCCACACCAAAAAGAAAGATGAAGTTCTTAAAAGTAATGGAAACGCGGTTGTTCCTCAAGGCACAAAGATTACTTGGAATTTAAACACAAAAACGACGACTCAAGTAGCGCTTAGTACCAAAGATTCTATATATAATTTTATTCCAGATAATGATAAATTTAAGCTTTCACATCGTTTATACAACGCATTTGATTATTCAATAAACACAAGTAATGATAACCTGAAAAACTATGAAAGTTTAGCCTTTTCAATAGACGTTATTAGAGATGAATTTCCTGAACTTAAAGTGGAAATGAAGCAGGATTCTATGGATATTGAAACACTTTATTTTTATGGACAAATAAGTGATGATTATGGATTTAGTAAGTTGCAATTAGTTTACCATCCAAGTAATGACGAGGATCAAAAGAAAGTTGCCTCAATTCCAATTGCAACATCAAATTTTGATGAATTTATTAATATTTTCCCTGCTGATATTGAATTAGAAGAAGGCATAAGTTATAATTTATATTTCCAAGTGTTTGATAATGATGTGGTTAATAGTTATAAAAGAACTAAAAGTAATGTGTACACATACAGAAAGTTAACGCAAGACGAATTAGAAACCGAACAGTTAAAAGAGCAAAACGAAACCATTGAAGACTTAAACAAGTCTTTAGAAAAGTTAGGAAAGCAAGATGAAGAATTAAGGGAATTTTCTAAAACTCAAAAGGAAAAACCCGAACTCAATTTTAATGATAAAAAGAAGCTTGAAAACTTTCTAAAGCGCCAAAAGGAGCAAGAAGAAATGATGCAGAACTTCAATAAGAAGTTAAAAGAAAACTTGGATGATTTTCAGAAAAACGAAAACGAGAAAGATGAGTTTAAAGAAAATATTGAAAAGCGTTTAGATGAAAACCAAAAGCAACTTGAAGAAGATGAAAAGCTGTTAGATGAATTAGAAAAACTCGCCGAAAAGCTGCAAAAAGAAGAGTTAAGTGAAAAGTTAGAACAATTAGCTAAACAAAATAAGAACAAGAAACGAAGTCTGGAACAGTTGCTAGAATTAACCAGACGCTATTACGTGTCCAAAAAGGCAGAGAAACTTAAAGCGGAATTGGAAGAGATGGCTAAGGAACAAGAAAAACTCTCTGAAGAAACCAAAGAAAATAACACTAAAGACAAACAAGAAGAACTTAATAAGAAATTTGAAGAATTTCAAAAGGAAATGGATGAGCTTCAAAAGGATAATAAAGAATTAAGAGAACCAATAGATGAAGTAAAGCAAGACAAGAAATCTGAGGAGGAAGTTAAAAAGGAACAACAAGAAGCAAGTGAAAATTTAGAGAAGAAAGAAGAAGCTCCAAACGAACAAGAACATGAGGAAAATAAAAATAACGCTAAAAAGAATCAAAAAAAGGCAGCTCAGAAAATGAAAGAAATGAGCGAAAAGATGAGCCAAATGATGAGTGGAGCAGGAGGCGAACATATGTCAGAAGATATTGATATGTTACGTCAGATTTTGGACAATTTGGTATTGTTCTCATTTGATCAAGAAGATTTAATGAATCGCTTTAAAGGCATCCAAATAAACCATAATGAGTATGCTAATTACTTAAAAAATCAACAAGGTTTGAAGGAACATTTTGAACATGTAGATGATAGTTTGTTTGCGCTTTCATTACGTCAACCAATGATTTCAGAGCGTATCAATAAAGAAATCACAGAAGTATTTTTCAATATTGACAAATCCTTAGAACAACTTGCTGAAAATAGATTATATCAAGGAGTTGCAGCGCAACAATATACAGTGACCTCTGCCAATACGTTGGCTAGCTTTTTAAGCGATGTATTGGATAATATGGAAAATCAAATGAATCCAAAACCAGGAAAAGGAGGAGAAGGAGACATTCAACTTCCAGATATAATCATGAGTCAAGAAGAGTTAAATAAGCAGATGGAAGATGGTATGAAGAAAAGTGGAGAAGGAAAGAAAAGCGAAGGGGAAAAAGGAAAAGAAGGAGAAAAGGAAGGCGATCAGGAAGGCAAAGAAGGGAAGCAACAAGGAGAGAATGGCGAAGGTAATAGCGAAGATTCGAATGGTGAATTGTTTAGAATATATCAACAGCAACAACAGTTAAGACAGGCCTTACAAGATAGATTAGCTAAGGATGGTAAAGAAGGTGTTGGAGGAGATTTGCTAAAACAAATGGAGCAAGTAGAAGAAGATTTACTTAACAAAGGTTTTACAAATAGAACGCTTCAAAAAATGATGGACTTACAGCATCAGTTATTAAAACTTGAAAATGCAACCTTTCAACAAGGGGAAGATCAAAAACGTAAGTCTGAGACTACTCAAAAAGAATTTAAAAACACTTTACTGAACCAAATCAATAACGCAAAACAATATTTCAATACTACTGAAATTTTAAATCGTCAAACCTTACCTTTGCAGCAAGAGTATAAGAAGAAGGTACAAGACTATTTTAAAAAGAAAAATGATCAGTTTTAATTACGAGGTAGATTTTCAATTACATTCAGAAGTACAAGTAAATAAATGGCTCTCTGAAGTCATCAAATCTGAAAGGTTTAAAGAAGGAGAGATTAACTATGTGTTTTGTGACGATGAGTATCTTCTCAAATTAAATGTCGAATTCCTAAAACATGACACACTTACAGATATTCTAAGTTTTGATTATTCGTTGGGAAAAGAGTTACATGGCGATATATTCATATCTATAGAGCGTGTTAAGGAAAATGCAGAAGATTTTAATGTAGGGTTTGAGACAGAGCTTAAGCGAGTCATGGTTCATGGTATGTTGCATTATTGTGGCTACAAGGATAAATCTGAAGAAGAAGAACGTGTAATGCGGGAAAAAGAAAATCACTACATAAACCTATTTGCTTGAATTCAGTAATTCAATGTATATTTGTAGACTTTAATTTAATAAAAACTAATTGTTCCACGTGGAACAATTTATTATGAGCCTATTTTTAGACACCTATGATGTAGTTGTGGTTGGAGCTGGTCACGCAGGAAGTGAAGCAGCAGCAGCAGCAGCAAATATGGGAAGCAAAACACTTCTCATTACTATGAATTTGCAAAATATTGCGCAAATGTCTTGCAATCCTGCTATGGGAGGAATTGCAAAAGGACAGATAGTACGTGAAATTGATGCGCTTGGAGGTTATAGTGGTATTGTGAGTGATACGTCTGCAATCCAATTTAAAATGCTCAACAAATCTAAAGGACCTGCTATGTGGAGTCCAAGAGTTCAAAGTGATAGAATGCGTTTTGCTGAAGATTGGAGATTGCTGTTAGAAAAAACGCCAAACCTAGATTTTTACCAAGACATGGTTTCTGGTTTATTGGTTGAGAATAATAAAGTGGTTGGTGTAAAAACGTCACTTGGAATTGAAGTAAAAGCAAAATCTGTTGTTCTTACTAATGGGACTTTCTTAAATGGACTGATTCATATTGGAGATAAGAACTTTGGAGGAGGAAGAGCAGGAGAGAGAGCGGCAACGGGAATCACCGAGCAGTTACTTGAATTTGGTTTTGATTCTGGCAGAATGAAAACAGGGACACCTCCGAGAGTGGATGGTCGCTCGTTAGATTATTCTAAAATGGCTGAGCAGCCTGGAGATAAAAACCCTGAAAAATTCTCTTATTCAGATATTACTAAACCGTTAACGAATCAGCGTTCATGTCATATGACATATACAAGTGAACAAGTACATAATTTGCTTCGTGAAGGGTTTGATCGTTCACCAATGTTTAATGGTAGAATAAAAAGTGTAGGACCTCGATATTGTCCTTCAATTGAAGATAAGATTAACCGTTTTGCAGATAAAGATAGACATCAATTGTTCGTTGAGCCTGAAGGCTGGAACACGGTTGAAGTTTATGTAAATGGCTTTTCGACATCATTACCTGAAGATGTTCAGTTTAAAGCATTGCGTTCGGTTGTTGGTTTTGAAAATGTGAAGTTTTTCCGACCTGGTTATGCTATTGAATATGATTATTTTCCACCAACACAATTAAGGCATACATTAGAAACAAAGTTAATAGAAGGCTTATATTTTGCTGGACAAATTAATGGTACAACCGGTTATGAAGAGGCTGCATCACAAGGTTTGATGGCTGGAATAAATGCGAGTTTAAAAGTTCAAGAAAAGGATCCTTTTACTTTACAAAGAGACGAAGCATATATAGGAGTTTTAATTGACGACTTAATAACCAAAGGTACAGAAGAGCCATACCGAATGTTTACTTCTCGTGCAGAATATAGAACGCTGTTACGTCAAGATAATGCAGATATTCGCTTAACTCCAAAAGGTTTTAAACTTGGTTTAGCAAGTGAAAAACGTTTAAAGCGCATGGAAGAAAAACAAGAACAATCAGAAAAATTTGTTCAATTTTTTAGAGAGACAAGCGTAACTCCTGAAGAAGCAAATCCTGTTTTAGAGGCGAAAGATTCTGCCCATGTAAAACAACAAGACAAAATGTTTAAGTTGTTTGCTAGGCCAAATATTACGATTGATGATGTTCGTCAATTTGAATCTGTCGAGTCTTATATTCAAGATAATAAATTGGATTCTGAAGTGATTGAACAAACCGAAATTCAGGTAAAATATTCTGGCTATATAGAAAAGGAACGAAATAATGCTGATAAATTGAATCGTTTGGAATATGTAAAAATTCCTGAAAAATTCGACTATTCTCAGATTAAGTCTATGAGTATGGAGGCAAGGGAAAAACTTAAAAAAATACAACCAATGTCTATTGCACAAGCGTCAAGAATTAGTGGTGTTTCACCAAATGATATTTCAGTTCTTCTTGTTTATATGGGAAGATAAATTTCACATGTTCCACGTGGAACATGTGAAATTTTTATAACAATTGTTTTAGTTTTGACATTCCGCACTTGCTGCGGAATCCATTTTTAAATGAAAGATAAATCCATTTTTTTAAAGGTAAAAGACCATTCAGTTTCTGGAGAAACATTCCAGTTAATTAAGAATGAAACCTATGGTTTTTTGGAAACTTTTCCGCAACCAGAAGAACAAAAACTTTCAGAATATTACAAAACAGAAGACTATATTTCTCACACAGATTCTAAAAGAAATCTACTCGAAAAAGCATATCATGTTGTTAGAAATATTTCATTAAAGAGAAAACTAAAACTTATCAACTCCTTTGAATCTGAAGAAAAAAATTTATTAGATGTTGGCTGTGGAACTGGAGATTTTTTAAAAGTAGCTCAACTAAATAATTGGCAAGTTTCAGGCATTGAGCCAAACGAACAAGCAAGACAAATTGCAAACCAAAAAACCAACAATATGGTTTTTGAAACAGAGCAATTATCAAATTTTGAAAAGCATAGTTTTGATGTGATTTCGCTTTGGCATGTATTTGAACATTTGCCAAAACTTCATGCGCACATTTCAATTTTAAAGAATTTGCTAAAAGTAAATGGAACGTTGTTCATAGCAGTTCCAAATCATGCAAGTTACGATGCTAAATATTACGAAAATTTTTGGGCAGCTTATGATGTTCCTAGACATCTTTGGCATTTTAATCAAACATCTCTCTCAAAATTATTTGAGTCAAATAATATGCAAGTTGTAAAAACACATCCTATGAAATTTGATGCTTATTATGTGAGTTTACTATCTGAAAAATATAAATCTGGTTTTATGAATCCGATTAAAGGATTTTGGACAGGATTGCGCTCAAACATGAAAGCAAAACAGTCTACTGAATATTCTTCGCTTATTTATGTCATCAAAAACAAGTGAAACGTGTTTTAGCGCTCTATATTAAACAATTGTGATTTAAATAGTATTCTCTGCTTAGAAATTTTATTAACGGTCTTAGAAAGCTTAAAAACACCTTATTCTTAATAGATTAAATCAATAAAATATAACCT
>CALGIH010000362.1 GCA_937916035.1 uncultured Lacinutrix sp. | reverse complement strand
ACTCCATTCGGTTGGTGTAAACGTAACAGGAATTTTTGCAGCTTCTGCAGCATTATTAATTGGTGTTGGTTTAGCCTTACAAACCTTGTTTCAAGATATAATTTCTGGAATTTTTATCTTGGTAGATCAATCTATTCATGTTGGTGATATTATTGAATTAGAAGGAAAAGTTGGGCGTGTCGAAGAAATAAAACTTCGTACAACAAGAGCCATAACAGCAGACAATAAAGTATTGATTATACCTAACCACCTTTATTTGACAAATAGTTTATATAATTGGACACAAAATGGCTCTTCTACAAGAGAAAGTGTTAGCGTTGGTGTTGCTTATGGGAGTGATGTTCAGTTGGTAAAAAAATTACTATTACAAGCTGCAAATTTACAGCAAGAGGTTCTTCCAGACCCAGAACCAACCGTTTTTTTTACTGAGTTTGGCGATAGTTCATTAAATTTTAAAATTGTATTTACTTTAGGGGATAGTTTTAATGCGAGATTTCCACAAAGCGAGATACGGTTTGAAATAGATAGGCTTTTCAGAGAAAATAATATTACAATACCATTTCCGCAAAGAGATGTTCATTTGTATAATAATTAAGAAATAGATATGTCAAAAATATTAGTAATAGAAGACGAAGCTGCAATTAGAAGAGTGCTTACTAAAATTCTTTCAGAAGAAAATGAAACGTATCAAGTTGAAGAAGCTGAAGACGGTTTGGTTGGTTTGGAGAAAATAAAGAATGATGACTATGATCTTGTTTTATGTGATATAAAGATGCCAAAAATGGATGGCGTTGAAGTACTTGAAGCCATAAAAAAAATTAAACCTGAGATTCCTGTGGTAATGATTTCTGGTCATGGCGATTTGGATACAGCTGTTAATACGATGCGCTTAGGAGCCTTTGATTATATTTCTAAGCCACCAGATTTAAATAGATTACTGAATACTGTTCGTAATGCCCTTGACAAAAAAGAACTTGTTGTAGAAAACAAATTGCTAAAAAAGAAAGTAAGTAAGAATTACGAAATGATAGGTGAGAGTAAAGCAATCTCTCATATTAAAGATATTATAGAGAAGGTTGCAAGCACTGATGCTCGCGTTCTAATTACTGGGCCAAACGGAACAGGAAAAGAGCTTGTTGCGCATTGGTTACATCAAAAAAGCGATCGTGCTAAAGGACCATTAATAGAAGTTAACTGTGCTGCAATTCCATCAGAATTGATAGAAAGCGAATTGTTTGGTCATGTAAAAGGAGCCTTTACAAGTGCAGTAAAAGATAGAGCAGGTAAATTTGAAGCTGCAAATGGAGGGACTATTTTTTTAGATGAAATTGGTGATATGAGCTTGTCTGCTCAGGCAAAAGTGCTTCGCGCGTTACAAGAAAGCCGTATTCAACGAGTTGGTAGTGATAAAGACATTAAAGTTGATGTTCGCGTTATCGCTGCCACGAATAAAAAATTAAAGAAAGAAATAGAGGATGGTAAATTCAGAGAAGATTTATACCACAGACTTGCAGTGATTTTAATTGAAGTTCCATCTTTGAATGATAGACGTGATGATATCCCTTTACTAATTAACTATTTTTCTGAAAAGATTGCTAATGAACAGGGCACAGTTAAAAAGTCATTTTCATCAAATGCTATAAAATTATTACAAGCTTATGATTGGACTGGAAATATTAGAGAGCTTAGAAATGTGGTTGAACGCTTAATAATTTTAGGCGAACCTGAAATAAGCGAAAATGATGTTAAGCTATTTGCTAGTAAAAAAATATAGCGACTAAAGATTAAACGTTACATTGATTCCTGTCTGAAGATCGGGATTGTTATTTACAGTTAAATCTTGTTGAAGATAGAAAGTGGTTGTGATTTTTTTTTCAAATGAATACATTAAAGTCCAATAATTATTGTTTTTGTATAAATTTGATGTTCCTGAATTCCAAGATTTAAATGACACGCCATTTTTTGTAGGAATTAGGTAATCAAACTCACTTTTCTTGTTGA